>NZ_JBEYJU010000128.1:0-20694 GCF_040703965.1 Streptomyces sp. NPDC006655
GATATTTCGCGTCCAGCATCCGGCGGGCGTAGGCGGTCACGTCGGGCGCGATGTCGCACGTGGAGAGGTCAGCCGTCACCGGCGCTGCCGATGCCGAGCACGGACAGCACGGCGTCCTTGGGGTGCTTGTCGTCGGCGGCGAGTTCCCGCTTCGCGAAGAAGACCTTCCCCTGCTCCACCACGATGTCCGATTGCGTCGGGTCGCTGAGCTCTCCCGCGTCGTCGGACGGGAGGCCGAAGAGCAGGTACGGGGTCTGTTCGCCGGTCACCGGGTCCCAGCTCAGCACGACGGACGGCTCGATGTCGCTGAGGCTGCTGCGCAGGACCAGCAGCCGGTCACCGCTCATCCGCAGCGGTACGACGGGTTCCAGCGAGCGGCCGTCGAGCTTGCCCTCGCTCCGGCCGGTCTTCCGGTCGAACGCGACGATCCAGTTCTCCGGCTGTCCGATCTCCGACTGGTCCTTGCTGGTGACGAAGACCCGGTCGGCCCCGACGACCACACCGTCGCAGTTCTCGATGTCACCGAAGAACCCCGCGGAGAAGTAGCGGTCGCCGCACCTGGGGTCGTAGGCGTCGCCGCCCATGGGGATGGTGGCGAGTTTGCCGCCGTCATCGCCGTCGAGGGTGATGAGGTCGGTGACCAGGGTGTCCCCGGCCGCGACGGCGAGCACCGGCGGGTCGGCGGAGGGCAGGTATACGTCCTGGACGCCGGCGGCCACCTTGTACGTCCACGCAGGCTTGCCGGTGCGCGGGGCGAGCCGCTGCACCCGGTACGTGGTGTCGGTCCCCTCGCCGCAGCTCTCCAGGGCCAGCAGCGCGCCGCCACCGCCGGCGAAGCCCTTGTCGACGCACCTGGCGCCGGTCGAGCTGTTCCACAGCCGCTCGCCGTGCGCCATGTCGTACGCCACCGAACCGTGGCCCCAGGCCACCGCGACGACGCCGTCGGCCAGCGTGAGGTTCGTGTTGGTGACGTAGGCCTCACGCGCGGAGGGCATCGTGGCCGTCCACAGCTTCCTGCCGGTGTTCAGGTCGACGAAGACGACCTCGTCGCAGATGCCGGCGTCCTTGGTGCCCTTGCGCTTGCCGGGCTGCACCACGACCGCCGTACGGCCGTCGGCGGTCACGTGGCCGGTGGTGGCGCAGAGGTGGCCGTCGAGCCGGAGGGTCCAGGCCGTCTCGTCGGCGCCGGGTTCGATCCTCACACCGATGATCTTCGTGCCGATGCCCTTGGCCAGGATCCTGCCGGTGGCCCAGGTGCCGGGCGCGTAACGCGGGCTGGGGTCGCTCTCCTTGGGGAGGTCCTCCTCGTAGTGGTCGACCACCACCTGACCCTCGGGTGAGGCCGGGGCCTTCTCGACGGTCTGCCGTATCGCGTCGGGGGCCGGGACGGCGGCCCGCCCGGCGCCCGGGGACCTGTCGCCGCCCGCGGCCAGCAACAGGGCGCCGCCCGCGCCCAGGGCGACGGCCACGACGGCCGCCAGCGCGCCGGAGAGGCGTCTGCGCCGCTTTCTGCGCTCGCCGTCGGCGGCCAGCGCGGACTGTGTGTAGATGGAAGGAGGTGGGCCGAAGCTCACGCCGAACGTTCCCTTTCTTCTCTGCTGCGCGCTTCGCGTACGGCAGAACTTCCGGGAAGGTCGCGGCCGTTGCCGTGCACACCTCGTACTCCCCCGTCCCCCGTGGCGTCCGCGCGCAACGCCCCGGATTCCGGGGCCGGTTCATCTGTGCTCACGCGAACAGGCCTCACCCTATCCCCCCTGCTCAGCGACGGCCCCGTCACCGCGGGCCGGTCCCCAGGGGTCGTCAAGGGTGCCCGAACCGAGGCCACTTGCCCGTTTTGTTCAGCGACCGTTCGACCGGTGTGACCAGGTGGACGTCCGCGGAGAGACGGACGGGCCTGCCGAGGTGTGGCCGGTGGTGATTAGGCTGGGAGGGGGTGCGACGTCGGGACCGTGAACACGGCGTGGGGCCCCGAGGGGGAGAGCCGGTGGATCGGACTACCTCAAACGAATACGGATGACGAGAACGACACGACATGGTCGTCGCGTCGGCACGGCATGAGGGTGCTCGACCACATCAGGAGGAATTGTGAGCAGCGATCGGGACGGGAACCGCGGGGGCTGGGCGACACCCGGCGACGACCAGCCCGACGCGGAGTCCCTCAACGAGATGACGGGCGAGTTCACGATCGACTACGCGCCGCCCGCCTGGTACACGCAGAACGCGGCGGGGGGTTCGGGGGGCGCCGAAGGGGGCGGCGGACCGGCGCCGGGTGCCTCGGGGCCCGGCGGTGCCTCCGGCTCGGGGCCGGCAGGCGGGCCGGGTGCGGTGCCGACAGGGGGGCCGGGTGCGGGGTCGGGAAGCGGTACGACCCCTTCCGGCCACCCGCGTTCGCCGTTCCCGCCGGGAGCGCCGATCCCCGGGCTGACGCCGCCTCCGCATGCCCAGCAGGGGGGTGGGGCGTCGGGTCCGGGAGTCGCGTTCACCCCGCCGCCCGCCCCGACGTCCGGGCCGACGTCCGGGCCGACGTCCGGGCCGGGTGCCGCGCCGGCACCGGGAGCGCCGTTCACTCCGCCGCCGACGTCAACTCCGGGCGCGCCCTTCACACCTGCGCCCGCGTCAAACCCTGGGGCGCCGTTCACGCCTGCGCCCTCGGCGCACCCCGGAGCGCCGTTCACGCCTCCGCCCGCGTCGACTCCCGGCGCCCCCTTCACGCCCGCGCCCGCGTCGAACCCCGGGGCCGCCGGCACCCCGGCGGCGGCTTCTGCGCCCGGTGCGACGCACCCGCCCGCGCCCGCGTCGACACCCGGAGCACCGTTCACCCCGCCACCCGCGTCAACTCCCGGCGCCCCCTTCACGCCCGCGCCGGCGGCGACTCCGGGGGCGCCCTTCACCGCGCCGCCCGCCGCGGCGCCTGGAGCGCCCTTCACCCCGCCGGCCACCGCCACGTCTGGCGCGCCGTTCACTCCGCCTGCTCCCAGCGCGGACGCGGGGGCACCGGCCGCCGAGCCCGTCGTGCCGGTCACCCCTGCCGCGCCGCCCGTCGGGAGCGCGGTGGGCGTGCCGAAACTGCCGGTCGGTTTCGAGCCGCAGCGGTCCCCCGCCGAGGAGCGGGCGCCGGAGGCCGATGCGGACAACGGCGACCTGGAGAGCGGCGCGACCATGCGGTTCTCCGCGGTCGCCCTGAAGCGTGAGATGGCCGGGGCCCCGGAGGAGAGTGCGGCCGACCGGGAAGCCGAACGAACCGAAGAAACCGAAGAGGCCGGGGGAAGCGTCGACGACGCGGAATCCGCGGCGGACGTCGACGCGCTTCCGGTGGACCCGGAGAACGTGGAGACGGAGGCGGAGGCGGAGGCAGAGGTTGCTGAGGAGGCCGAGGCGTCTGATCCGTCCGGCAAGGACGAGGCGCTGCGCCTCGTCACCGACGACGCGACCGGCTCCACGGACGAACCGGCTGCCGATGCGCACGACGAGAACGACGGCCCCGACGACGAGCCCGCCCTGGTCGCCGACGGCCCCGACGACGAGCCCGTCCAGGAAGCCGCCCAGGTCGCCGACGGCCCCGGCGACGAGCCCGCCCTGGTCGCCGACGGCCCCGGCGACGAACCCGTCCAGGAAGCCGCCCAGGTCGCCGAGACCGACAGCGAGGGCGAATACGCGGTCGAGGGCCGGGGCGAAGACACGGTCGACGCCAAGGATGACGGCGCCAAGGATGACGGCGCCGAGGACGAGGGTGCCGGTGACGAGACGGTGCCCGCGGCCGACGAGTCCGCCGACGCCGTAGCAGCGGAGGCCCCGGCGGAGCCCCGGCCTCAGGACGCCGCACCCGTCCCCCCTGCCCCGCAGCACGCGCCTCCGTCCCCCGAGGACGCCGTGCCCACCGCCTGGACTCCCTCGCCGACGCCACCGGCCGCGGTGCCGCCGCTGCCGCCCTCGTACCAGCCCGCCGCGCCCGCGCCCGCCGCCCAGTGGCCCGCGCAGCCGACCGCGGCGCCGGACCCCACGCCTGCCCAGCCGCACCCGCACCCGCACCCGCACCCGCAGGGGCAGCCTCAGCCGGCCGCCGCCCAGGGGCCCGCCGGCGTGCCCGGCCCGCAGCCGCCGTTCCAGCCGCAGGCGCCGCAGCCCGCGCCCGCCGCCTGGCAGCAGCCCCCGGCACCGCAACCCGGCCAGCCGTACGCTCCCCAGCAGCCCCCGGCACAGCAACCGCCCGCCCCCGACGCCCAGGGTGGTTACCGCCTCCCGCAGCCCGGCCAACCGCAGCCCCCGGCGCCCGACGCCCAGGGCGGCTACGGCTTCCCGCAGCCGACCGCTCCCGTCCCGCCGCAGGCACCGGGCGGCTACGGCTACCCCGGGCAGCCGCAGCCCCCGCACCCTCAAGCCCCGCAGGCGCCGGGCGGCTACGGCTACCCCGGCGCCCCCACGCCTCCGGCCTCCCAGGGGACCGTCCCGGGCGGCTACGGCTTCCCGCAGCCCGGCGCCCAGCCTCCGATGTCCCCGGCCCAGGACCCGCGTGCCGCCCAGCCCGCCCCGCCCGTTCAGGACCCGCACGGTCCCCACGCGCCGCAGGCCCCCCAGGCGCCCGTCGACCCCCGGGCCGGTGCCGCCTGGCCGCAGCCCATCCAGCACGACCAGCGGCAGATGACCAATCCCGGTGCCGCGCCGCTGGGTTACACCGCCGCCGTGGAGCTGTCCTCCGACCGGCTGCTCAACAACAAGAAGCAGAAGGCGAAGAGCGGCAGGCCCGCCGCCGCGTCCTCCCGGTTCAAGATCGGCGGTAAGAAGGAGGAGGCCGAGCGGCAGCGGAAGCTGGAGCTGATCCGTACGCCGGTGCTGTCCTGCTACCGGATAGCGGTGATCAGCCTCAAGGGCGGGGTCGGCAAGACCACCACGACCACCGCGCTCGGCTCGACGCTCGCCACCGAGCGCCAGGACAAGATCCTCGCCATCGACGCCAACCCGGACGCCGGCACCCTCGGCCGCCGCGTGCGCCGGGAGACCGGGGCCACCATCCGTGACCTGGTTCAGGCGATCCCGTACCTCAACTCGTACATGGACATCAGGCGGTTCACCTCGCAGGCGCCGTCCGGCCTGGAGATCATCGCCAACGACGTCGACCCGGCCGTCTCGACCACGTTCAACGACGAGGACTACCGGCGCGCGATCGATGTGCTCGGCAGGCAGTACCCGATCATCCTCACCGACTCGGGCACCGGCCTGCTCTACAGCGCCATGCGCGGGGTGCTCGACCTCGCCGACCAGCTGATCATCATCTCGACGCCGTCGGTGGACGGTGCGAGCAGCGCGAGCACGACGCTGGACTGGCTGTCCGCGCACGGCTACGCCGACCTCGTGTCCCGGTCCCTCACCGTGATCTCCGGGGTCCGCGAGACCGGCAAGATGATCAAGGTCGAGGACATCGTGCAGCACTTCGAGACGCGCTGCCGGGGCGTTGTGGTCGTCCCCTTCGACGAGCATCTGTCCGCCGGTGCCGAGGTGGACCTCGACATGATGCGGCCGAAGGTCCGGGAGGCGTACTTCAACCTGGCGGCGATGGTCGCCGAGGACTTCGTACGGCACCAGCAGATGCACGGCCTGTGGACCAGCGACGGCAACCCGCCGCCGGTGGCCGCCCCGCCGCTGCCGGGGCAGCCGCTGCCGGTGCAGCAGCAGTACGCGCCGGGTCAGCAACAGCAGCCGTACGCAGCCGGGCCACAGCCCTCTCCGCAGCAGCCGGGTCAGCCGCCGTACCCACAGCAGCCCGGACAGCCGTACCCGCCCCAGCAGCAGCTGTACGGCGGCGGGCCGCAGCCCGGTGCCCTGCCCGCGCAGCCCTACCCGCAGCCCGGTGCCCAGCCCGCGCAGCCCCATCCGCAGCAGCCGGGGCAGCCCCCGCAGCCGTTGCCTCCGCAGCCGTTGCCTCCGCAGGCGCAGCCTCAGCCGGGTTACGGCTACCCGCAGCCGGGTGCCCAGCCGCCCGCGCCCCCGGGCCAGCCCGGCGGGTACGGATTCCCGCAGCCCGGTCAGCCGGCGCCGCAGGCCCGGACACCGCAGCCGCAGCCGCAGCCGCAGCCTCAGCCTCAGCAGCCGGGGCAGCCCCCGCAGCAGTAGCCGGAACGCCGAAGGGCGGTCGGTGCCTCGGCGCACCGGCCGCCCTTCGGCGTATGTCGAGCCGTCCCCGGGCTCAGGTGTCCTCGGCCGCCACCAGTTCCCGGCAGCGCTTGACGTCCTCGGCCATCTGCTCGAGCAGGGCGTCCAGGGAGTCGAACCTGGCCTGGCCGCGCACGAACGCCAGGAAGTCGACGGCGACGTGCAGGCCGTACAGGTCGAGGCCGACACGGTCGATGGCGTACGCCTCCACCGTGCGCTCGGTGCCGTCGAACTGCGGGTTCGTGCCCACGGAGATCGCGGCCGGCATCACTTCGCCCTGGGCGTGCAGGAAGCCGGCGTAGACACCGTCGGCCGGGATCGCGGTGTGCGGGAGGGTCTCCACGTTGGCGGTGGGGAAGCCCAGCTCGCGGCCGCGCTGGGCGCCGCGCACGACCACGCCCTCCACCCGGTGCGGGCGGCCCAGGATCTCGCGGGCGCCCGCCATGTCGCCTTCGGCGACCAGCCGCCGGGTCAGGGTCGAGGAGAACGGCTCGCCGCCGCCCGCCGCGCCGCGCACGAACAGGTCGACGACCTCGACCTCGAAGTCGTACACCGCGCCCTGTTCGATCAGGAACTCGACGTTGCCCGCCGCCTTGTGGCCGAAGCGGAAGTTGGGGCCCTCCACGACCGCCCTGGCGTGCAACCTGTCGACCAGGACCTTCACCACGAAGTCGGCGGCCGACAGCTTCGAGAACTCGGTGGTGAAGGGGAGGATCAGCACCGCGTCCACGCCCAGCTCCGCCATCAGCTCGGCGCGGGTGTGGTGCGGGGCGAGCAGCGGCGGGTGGCTGCCGGGGCGGACGACCTCGCTGGGATGCGGGTCGAAGGTGACGACGACCGCGGGGATGCCCAGCTCACGGGCGCGGTCCACGGCATGCCGGATGATCAGCTGGTGCCCGCGGTGCACCCCGTCATAGGAACCGATGGTGACGACGCTGCGCCCCCAGTCCTCGGGGATGTCCTCCAAGCCACGCCAGCGCTGCACTGTGACCGCTCCTCGAACCTTTGTCCGTTGTCCCTCTTACGCAGCTCTAAGGGTGCCATGTTTGCGGGACTCGGCTCACACCGGCACGGTCGCTGTGACCGGGCGCACGTGTCCGCGGTCACGCCGGGACCTTCACTCCGGCCAGGTTTCCCAGCATCCGCCGGGTGCTCGGTCCCACCACCGCGGCCCACTCGTCGGGGGTGTCGGTGAGCCAGCGCGCCATCAGGGCGGCGAACCCGGGAACGTGCCGGCCCAGGTCCACCAGCCCCCGGTCGAAGCGGGTCGCGCCGTCCGGGGTGCGGACCAGGAGCAGTCCGGTGCGGCGGACCAGGTCGCGCATCCGGTCACCGTCCTCCCCGCGCTGCGCGGCGGCCGCGTGCAGCAGCGCGTCCAGCACGCCGGGGTCGCGCTCATGGGCGAGCAGGAACTCGAGGAGCTCGCGGCGCAGCGGTTGCGAGGCGGGGGCGCCGGCCGCGCCGAGCACGGTCGCGAGGGCCGCCCGCACCGGTTCGGGGCCGTCGTCGAGCAGTCCGGTGACGAGCGGCAGGAGGATCGCGCGGGACTCGGCGCCCCGGTCGAGGTGGCGCTCGACGAACCCGGCGACCTGCCCGGCCAGCTCCGGCCGCAGCTCGGCGGCCTCCTGGACCAGCTCGGTGACGCGCTCCAGGTGCGTGGCCACGGTGACGTCGGCGAGGGCGCGCAGCACCGGTCCGGCGTCCGGGCCGCGCAGCCGGGCCCGGAAGGCCGCCAGGACCTCCTCGGGGTGGGTGGTCAGTGCGGGGACCAGGGCGGTGGGGGTGAGCTGGGGGTCCTCGGCGGCGAAGTGCCGTAGGGCCGCCGGGAGGTGACGCTCGCGGGTCGCCGGGTCCCGCACCAGCAGGGCGAGGGCGCCGCCGTGCAGGGTGCAGTCGGCGGGGCGGGCGAGCAGGCCGAGCGCGGCGTACCGGAGCAGTTCACGGTCGGCGTCGCCGCGCACGTGCGGCGCGGCACGCAGTGCGTGGGCGACGGCGGCCACCCGGCGGGCCGGGCGCTCGTCGTGCGCCCAGCGGTCCACGGCCCGGCACACGGCGGAGGGCTCGTCCTCGGCGAGCACGCCGAGCAGTTCGTCGCCGCGCCGGTGCGCCGCGTCCACCAGCACCTCGGTCAGCTCGTCCAGCGCACCGTGCCGATGGGTGTGCAGCAGCGCCTGCGCCGCGGTGGCGACGGTGGCGTGCGGCATAGCGGGCAACGGCCGCTCGTCGTCGAACCACTTCGTGAGGTACGGCTGTACGGCGGCGGGGTCGGCGGCGAGCAGCCGGGCGACGGCGTCCAGGAAGCGCGGCACCGCGCCTTCGGCGTCCTCGGCCGTCGGCCGGGGCCCGAACCGCCCGACGCCCGCCGTCTCCGGCGACGGCTCGTCCGCGAGGACCAGTCTGCGCAGCAGATCGAAACGGTCGGCGTCGGACAGGGCGAGCGCCGTCCAGAAGGCGGGCCCGAACGTGTCGGGCCCGAACGTGTCGGGTCCGAACGTGTCGGGTCCGAACGTGTCGGACACCGCGCGCCGCCGACGCACCACGCGGTCCGCGAGCAGCTTCAGCACGGCGTTGTACGGGGTCGCGTCGGGCAGTCGCAGCAGGGTCTGGGCGAGCAGCCGTGCGGCCCACCAGGAGCCGGGGTCGAGGTCCAGTGCATGCGCCAGCTCATGGAGGCGTGGCGCCAGTCCGTCCGGGCCGTACTGCCGGTCGAGGAGCAGCAGCGCCTGGACGACCGGGCCGATCCGGTGGTGCGGGACGGGCAGGGCCTGGGGGTCCTGGTGGGGGCTGCGGTGGCGGTGCACGAGGGTGTGCAGGGCCTCGTCCAGGTCCAGGTGCATGCCCTGGAGCCAGTCGGCGAGTTCCTCGTGGGCGAAGCGGTAGCCGCCGCCGGCGGGGACCAGCAGGCCCTCGGTGAGTACGGCGGAGGCCCAGCCGGAACCGCCGCCGAGACGGGCGGGGGCGGGCCCCCAGGGGAACACGGTCTCGAACGACTCCCGGTCCAGTTCCCCCTGTCCGGGGCCGAGGCTGCGCCGGGCGGCCTCGTGGACCTGGCCGGCGACCCGGGCGGCGAGCCGTCGGACGGCCTTGCCGCGCAGGCCGTTCTCGGCGGCCAGCCGGACCGCGATGCGCAGGCACATCAGGTCGAGGTGGGCGGCGAAGACGTCGTGCCGGTCGATCGGGGCGGCCTCGGGGGCGTCCGGGAGGGCGGCACGGACCTCGGAGAGCAGGCGCAGGGCGAGGGGGTGGCGGGCGTCGCGGTCGACGAGGGCGCCGTCGGGTACGCCGTAGCGGGCGCGGGCACGGCGGGCCTCGTCGGGGGTGAGGTCGGTCAGCCGGACGCACCCCGCCTCGTCACCGGTGTCGTGCAGCAGGCCGGGTGGGAACTCGGCGCCGGCGCACTCCCAGTACTCCTCGCGGCAGGCCACCAGCAGGCGGGCGCCGGTCTCCCCTAGCCAGTCGGCGGTGCCCTCGGTCCAGGCGGGCAGCCGGTGGGCGAGGACCGGGGGCATCTCCTCGGGGCCGTCGAGCAGGAGGAGCAGCGGGCGGCCGATGCGGGCGGCCAGTGCGGCCAGCCGTTCCACGGTCAGGTCGCCGAGGTCGCCGGGGAGTTGGGAACGGGAGGCGGCGGCGATCCGGACCGCGCGCTCCAGGGTGCGGCGGGCGGCGTCGGCCACGGAGGTGTCGGCGTCCTTGAGGTCGGCGCCGCGGAGCCAGAGCGTGGGGTGGGCCGCGCGGTGGCGGCGGGCGGCCAGGGCGGCGAGCTCCGTGGTGCGGCCGGTGCCGGGGGCGCCGACCAGGGCCAGGACGGTACCGGTGCCGGTGCCGGTCCCGGTGCCGGTCCCGGTGCCGATCCCGGTGCCGGTCCCGGTCCCGGTCCCGGTGCTGGTGCCGGTGCCGGTGCCGGTCCCGGTGCTGGTGCCGGTCCCGGTGCCGGTCCCGGTGCCTTCGGCGAAGGCCGACAACTGGTGGGAGACGGTGGTCCGTTCGATGGGGCGGACGGGGTCCCTGTGGTCGGGTGCGGGTGGGTGGGGGCTGATCGCGCTGTCCCCCGCGCCCGTTTGGGGTGTCGCGCGGCCCACGTGGCCCGAGAGGGTGCCCGGCGGGCCGTCCTGGCCGACGGAGGTGGCCGTCAGTTCCAGGATCCCGGCGAGGTTCAGGTCGGTGCCGTACGCCGGGACGGTCGCGGCGTTCCGGGCGAGCAGGTCGGCGAGGGGGCCGCTGTCGGGGTGGTGCAGGGGGACCGCGAAACCGACGTCGCGCTGACCGGACTGGAGTGCTGTGCCGAGGACCGCCAGGACCGCTCCGGTCTCGGCGTCCAGGACCGGGCCGCCGGCCGCTCCGCCGCCGAGGCGCAGGGCGTCGCGGCCTGCCGTGCCGATCGCCAGCTCCAGTGCGTCCTCCAGGAGGTGGAAACGGTCGGTGGCCGTGTAGGTCACCTGGGTCGCGGCGAGCACCCGGGCCTCGCGCCAGCGGTCGGCGGCGATCCGTACGTAGGTACCGGCCGGAATCCGCGCCCGTACGGTGATCGGCAGCGGGTCCACGGCGAGGCCCTCGGTGCGGATCAGGGCCAGGTCGAGGGCGGGCAGCGGGGTGACGGCGTCCGCGGCGACCACGCAGGTGCGGTCACCGGCCGCGTGCAGGACGATCCGGGCGAGCCCGTCGACGGCCTCGTGGCTGGTCACGAGCGTCCCGTGGTGGTCGGCCAGGAAGCCGGTGCCGCGCGGGCGCCCGGCGAGGTCGCGGATCCGGACCAGCCGTTCGTCGAGCACCGGTGCCGCCGATTCCGCCGCCTCGTCCGCCCCCCGCGCACCGTCCACCGTCCGGCGACCGCTCCCGGTTCGCGGGCCCCGTCCCGCCATGATCGAACCTCCCCGCCCGTACACCCGTGCCCTGGTGTCCGACGGTAGGGGCGAAATGATCAGCGGGACAGAGCAGGCCGGGAAAGCGCCCCCCTCCGCTCCCCCGGTTCACTCCGAGCGCCTGCTCGGTCGGGTGAATAGGCGGGAGCGGGTGGATACACCCTAGGGGTGGGGGAACCGAGGGGGGACCGTGGAGCGGCGGCAACACCAGACCCCGTGACCGCCGCTCCATGGGAGACATCCGGCCGCGCCGGGACGGAACCGGGTCAGGAGAAGACCGCGAGGCTCTTGGACTTGCCCTTCTGCTCCTCCACGAGGGCGAGGAAGCGGCCCTCGGGGTCGAACACCGCCACGGGGCCCGTGCCCGCGTACTCGTCGGGCATCTCCAGACGCACGCCGTTGGTGAGCAGCCTCGCCCGCCTGGCGTCGACGTTCCAGCGCGGGAAGGCGGCGTCCGCCGCTTCGGCGATCGGCATCACGGTCAGCTCCTGCTGGAGCTGGTCGAGGGTGCGCGCCGCGTCCAGCTTGTACGGTCCCACCCGCGTCCGGCGCAGCGCGGTGAGGTGGCCGCCGACGCCCAGGCCGGCGCCCAGGTCGCGGGCGAGGGCGCGGATGTAGGTGCCGGAGGAGCAGACGACGGAGACGACCAGGTCGAGTACGGGGGTGCCGTCCTCGGCGACGGCGTCCCGGACGTCGTACACCGCGAAGGAGGAGACGGTGACCGGGCGGGCCGGGATGTCGAAGTCCTCGCCGTCCCGGGCGCGCTTGTAGGACCGTACGCCGTCGATCTTGATGGCGCTGACCTTGGACGGCACCTGCATGATGGCACCGGTCAGCTTGGCGATGCCGGCGTCGACGGCCTCCCGGGTCACCTTGGACGCGTCCGTGGACGAGGTGACCTCGCCCTCGGCGTCGTCGGTGACGGTGTTCTGGCCGAGGCGGATCGTCCCGAGGTACTCCTTCTCGGTGAGGGCGAGGTGCCCGAGGAGCTTGGTCGCCCGCTCGATGCCGAGGACGAGGACGCCCGTGGCCATGGGGTCGAGGGTGCCGGCGTGCCCGACGCGTCGGGTGCGGGCGATGCCGCGCATCTTGGCGACGACGTCGTGCGAGGTGAAGCCCGACGGCTTGTCGACGATGACAAGGCCGTCGGGCGGGGTGGGCTTGCTGGTCATTCGGTGGCGTCGTCCGTCTCGTCGGCGGCGTCCTCGCCAGGCTTGCGGTACGGGTCGGCCTCGCCCGCGAAGTCGGCGCCCGCGGAGGCCTCGCGGACCTTCGCGTCGGACTGGCGCGCCCGGTCGAGGAGGTCCTCGATGTTGCGTGCGGTGTCGGGCAGGGCGTCCGCGACGAAGGCGAGGGTCGGCGTGAACTTCACCCCGGCGGCGCGGCCCACCTCGGACCGGAGGATGCCCTTGGCGCTCTCCAGACCGGCGGCCGCGGCCTTCCGCTCCTCCTCGTCGCCGTACACCGTGTAGAAGACGGTCGCCTCCCTGAGGTCACCCGTGACCCGGGTGTCCGTGATGGTGACGTGCGAGCCGAGCCGCGGGTCCTTGATCCCGCGCTGCAGCTTCTGGGCCACCACCTCTCGGATGAGGTCCGCCAGCCTTTTCGCCCGCGCGTTGTCGGCCACTGGTCCGCTCCCGTTCTTTCTTCTTGTCGTTCTCAGGTCTAGTCGTCGTCGCCGTGGAAGCGCCGTCGGACGGACAGCAGCTCCACCTCGGGGCGGCCGGCGACCAGCCGTTCGCACCGGTCGAGTACGTCGGTCAGGTGCGCGGCGTCGCCGGAGACCATGGCGAGGCCGATGCCGGCCCTGCGGTGAAGGTCCAGGTGGTCCACCTCGGCCGCGCTCACGGCGTACTTCCGCTGGAGTTCGGCGACGATCGGGCGGACGACGGAGCGCTTCTCCTTGAGCGAGTGGATGTCGCCCAGGAGGAGGTCGAAGGACAGAGTCCCCACGTACATGTGTGTAACCGGTTAACCCGCCGGTACGGGATCGATGGCCCTGTCAGGAACGGTACCCCGTCCCTGCCAAGGACTCGACCGACTTTCCCCTCGGTCCCAGGGCAGGAAAAAGGCCGGCCGACGGCACCGAAGTCCCGTCGGCCGGCCGCAACCGCTAGACGCGCGGCTTCTCGCGCATCTCGTACGTCGCGATGACGTCGTCGATCTTGATGTCGTTGAAGTTTCCGAGGTTGATACCGCCCTCGAACCCTTCGCGGATCTCGGTGACGTCGTCCTTGAAGCGACGCAGGCCGGAGATGGTGAGGTTCTCCGCGACCACCTTGCCGTCGCGGATGAGGCGCGCCTTGGTGTTGCGCTTGACCTCGCCCGACCGGACCAGGACACCGGCGATGTTGCCCAGCTTGGACGACTTGAAGACCTCGCGGATCTCCGCCGTACCGAGCTCGACCTCCTCGTACTCCGGCTTGAGCATGCCCTTGAGGGCCGCCTCGATCTCCTCGATCGCCTGGTAGATGACCGAGTAGTACCGGACGTCCACACCCTCGCGCTCGGCCATCTGCGCCGCGCGGCCGGCCGCGCGGACGTTGAAGCCGATCACGATGGCGTCGGAGCCCATCGCCAGGTCGATGTCGGACTCCGTGACCGCACCGACGCCGCGGTGCAGGACGCGGATGTCGACCTCTTCGCCGACGTCCAGCTGGAGCAGGGAGGACTCCAGGGCCTCGACGGAACCAGAAGCGTCACCCTTGATGATGAGGTTGAGCTGCTGGATCTCGCCGGCCTTGAGCACCTTGTCCAGGTCCTCCAGGGACACGCGGCGCGTGCGCTTCGCGAAGGCCGCGTTGCGCTCGCGGGCGGCACGCTTCTCCGCGATCTGGCGGGCCGTACGGTCCTCGTCGACCACGAGGAAGTTGTCGCCGGCACCCGGAACGTTGGTGAGACCCAGGACCTGCACCGGAGTGGCGGGTCCGGCCTCGGCGACGTTGTTGCCGTTGTCGTCGAGCATGGCGCGGACGCGACCGTAGGCGTCGCCCACGACCATCGTGTCGCCGACCCGCAGCGTGCCTCGCTGGACGAGGACCGTCGCCACGGCGCCACGGCCGCGGTCGAGACGGGACTCGATCGAGATGCCCTGCGCGTCCTGGTTCGGGTTGGCCCGCAGGTCGAGCGAGGCGTCGGCGGTCAGGATGACCGCTTCCAGCAGCGAGTCGATGTGCAGACCCTGCTTGGCGGAGATGTCGACGAACATCGTGTCGCCGCCGTACTCCTCGGCCACCAGGCCGTACTCGGTCAGCTGACCGCGCACCTTGGTCGGGTCGGCGCCCTCGACGTCGATCTTGTTGACCGCGACGACGATCGGGACGTCGGCCGCCTTCGCGTGGTTGAGCGCCTCGACCGTCTGCGGCATGACGCCGTCGTTGGCCGCGACGACCAGGATCGCGATGTCGGTCGACTTCGCACCACGGGCACGCATGGCGGTGAACGCCTCGTGACCCGGGGTGTCGATGAAGGTGATCTTGCGCTCTTCGTCGTTGACCTCGGTGGAGACCTGGTAGGCACCGATGTGCTGGGTGATGCCGCCGGCCTCGCCCGCGATGACGTTCGTCTTGCGGATGGCGTCGAGCAGTCGGGTCTTTCCGTGGTCGACGTGACCCATGACGGTGACGACCGGCGGACGGACCACCAGGTCGTCCTCGCCGCCCTCGTCCTCGCCGAACTCGATGTCGAAGGACTCGAGCAGCTCGCGGTCCTCCTCCTCGGGGCTGACGATCTGAACCGTGTAGTTCATCTCGCCGGCGAGGAGCTGCAGGGTCTCGTCGGAGACGGACTGCGTGGCCGTGACCATCTCGCCGAGGTTCATCATGACCGCGACGAGGGACGCCGGGTTGGCGTTGATCTTCTCCGCGAAGTCGGTGAGCGACGCGCCGCGGGAGAGACGGATGGTCTCGCCGTTGCCGCGCGGCAGCATCACGCCGCCGACGCTCGGGGCCTGCATGGCCTCGTACTCCTGGCGACGCTGCCGCTTCGACTTGCGACCGCGACGCGCCGGACCGCCGGGACGGCCGAAGGCACCCTGCGTGCCACCACGGCCGCCGGGACCGCCAGGACGACCACCGAAGCCGGGACGACCGCCGCCGCCACCGCCGGGACCGCCGCCGAAGCCGCCGCCACCGCCGGGGCCGCCGCCACCGGGACGGCCGGCGAAGCCGCCGCCACCGCCCGGACGGGCACCGCCGCCACCGCCGGGACGGCCGGCGAAGCCGCCGCCACCGGGACGACCGGCGCCGCCGCCGGGACGACCCGCACCGCCGGGACCGCGACCGCCGCCACCGGGGCCGGGACGCGGGCCGGCAGCGGGACGCTGCGGCATCATGCCGGGGTTCGGACGCGGACCCGCGGAACCGCCGCCGGGACGCGGACCGCCCTGCGGACGGGGCATGCCGGACGGGCTCGGACGGGCACCGCCGGGAGCCTGCGGACGCGGACCGCCGCCCTGGGCGCCGGGCGCCTGCGGACGGGGACCGGCGCCGGGGGCACCGGGGCCACCGGGGCGCGGACCACCCTGCGGGCGCGGGGCCTGCGGGCGGGCCATGCCGGTGGAGCCACCGGACGTGAAGGGGTTGTTGCCCGGACGCGGACCGGCCGGACGGGCACCGCCCGGACGGGGGGCCTGGCCACCGGGGCGCTGACCGCCCTGGCCCGGACGGCCGTCACGCTGGTCGCGCTGGCCGGGAGCCGGACGGGCACCGGGGCGCGGCGCGCCCTGGTTGGGACGGGGGGCACCGGGACGCGGGCCCTGCGCTGCGGCCGGGCTCGGCGCCGCGGCGGCCGGAGGCGCCGGCGGTGCGGTGAACTCGGGCGCGGCCGGAGCCGGGCGCGGTGCGGGCTTGGGACCCGGGACGGGGCGCGGGCCGGAGGCGGCCGGCGCGGGGGTGACCGGAGCCGGAGCCGCGGGCGCCGCCGGAGCCGCGGGCGCGGCCGGGGGCTGCGGGGCAGCCGGTCGAGGGGCACCCGGCTTCGGGGCACCCGGACGGGCCGACTGCGCCGGAGAGGGCGCGCCGGGCTTGGGGGCAGCCTTGCGCGGGGCAGACTTGCCACTGCCGCCGCCCTGCAGGGCGTCGGTCAGCTTGCGTACAACGGGCGCCTCGATCGTCGAGGACGCCGAACGGACGAATTCACCGAGTTCCTGGAGCTTGGCCATGACGACCTTGCTCTCCACCCCGAACTCCTTGGCGAGTTCGTATACCCGGACCTTAGCCACTTCGCTCCTTTTAGGTCCGGGTGCGTCCGGACCGTCGCTACTTCATGGGCGTACTCATCGCGTGCTCATCGAGTGCTCATCGCAATCTCGACCTACTTCCAACTCGCGGGGTACCAGAGCCGCACGGACGTTCCGCACGACGCTTCTTACGGTGTTACTGCTCGACGTACCGGCGCAACGCCTTTACGTCCAGCGGGCCCGGGACGCGGAGCGCCCGCGGGAGTGCCCGGCGGCGTACCGCCTGGTCCAGACAGACCTGGGCGGGGTGCACATATGCACCCCGGCCGGGCAGCGTACCGCGAGGATCAGGGACGCAGTCGTCCCCGACCGCCACGATCCGCAGCAGTTCGGTCTTGGCCGCTCGCTGCCTGCACCCCACACAGGTGCGCTCAGGGCATGCGCGGGCTCGCGTCCGGCCAGACACTACTAAGTCTACCTCCCCGTACCGACCTCACCCCTTCGGGGCAAAGATCGAACGGCCGTTGTCGTAATCCAAGCCACCTGCGGCTGGGATCTATTCCCCCCGCCCGGGTGAACACCGGCTGAGGGAAGGGTGATCTACTCGGACGCCTGTTCGGTATCCGGACGGATGTCGATCCGCCAGCCGGTGAGCCGGGCGGCGAGACGGGCGTTCTGCCCCTCTTTGCCGATCGCCAGCGACAGCTGGTAGTCCGGCACCGTCACCCGGGCGGACCGGGACGCCAGGTCCACGACCTCCACCTTGGAGACGCGGGCCGGGGACAGCGCGTTCGCGACCATCTCGGCCGGGTCGTCCGACCAGTCGACGATGTCGATCTTCTCGCCGTTCAGCTCGCCCATGACGTTGCGGACCCGGCCGCCCATGGGGCCGATACAGGCGCCCTTGGCGTTCAGGCCCGAACGGGTGGAACGCACCGCGATCTTCGTACGGTGACCGGCCTCACGGGCGATGGCGGCGATCTCCACGGACCCGTCGGCGATCTCCGGCACCTCCAGGGCGAAGAGCTTCTTCACCAGGTTCGGGTGGGTACGGGAGAGCGTGACCGAGGGTCCGCGGACGCCCTTCGCCACCCGTACGACGTACGAGCGCAGCCGCAGGCCGTGCGCGTAGCTCTCGCCGGGGACCTGTTCCTGCACCGGCAGGATGGCCTCCAGCTTGCCGATGTCGACCAGCACGTTCTTCGGGTCACGGCCCTGCTGCACGACACCGGTGACGATGTCGCCCTCACGGCCGACGTACTCGCCGAGCGTGGCGTCGTCCTCCGCGTCCCGCAGCCGCTGCAGAATCACCTGCTTGGCGGTGGTGGCGGCGATCCGCCCGAAGCCCGACGGGGTGTCGTCGAACTCGCGCGGCTCCTGCCCCTCCTCCAGGTCCTCGGGGTCCTCCTTCGCCCACACGGTCACATGCCCGGTCTCCCGGTTGAGCTCCACGCGCGCGCGTCGGCGGCTTCCCTCGGTGCGGTGGTAGGCGATGAGGAGGGCCGACTCGATCGCCTCGACCAGCAGGTCGAAGGAGATCTCCTTCTCCCGAACCAAGCCCCGCAGGGCGCTCATGTCGATGTCCACGGCTACGCCTCCTCTTCCTTCTCGTTCTTGTCGCTCTTGTCCTTGCGGTTGAACTCGACCTGCACGCGCGCCCTGTCGATGTCGGCGAAGGCGAGCCGGCGCGTGGTGGCCTTGCGGCCCTTGACGCCCGGCACCTCCAGGTCGAGGCCCTCGTCGTCGACGTCCAGGATCCTGGCGACCAGTTCCCCGCCCTCGGCGAGCTGGAACCTCACCAGCCGGTCCACGGCCCGCACATAGTGCCGGTGCTCCTTGAGGGGGCGCTCGGCGCCGGGGGTGCCGACCTCGAGGGTGTACTCCCCCTCGCCCATCGCGTCGGTGTCGTCGAGCCTCGCCGAGAGCTCACGGCTCACATCGGCGATCTGGTCCAGGTCGGCCCCGGTGTCGGAGTCGACGACGACGCGCAGCACCCGCTTGCGTCCTACGGAGTCCACGGCGATCTCTTCGAGATCCAGTCCCTGGGAGGTGACGAGCGGTTCCAGGAGCTCTCGCAGCCTCTCGCTCTGGGTGGTGCTCATCCGGGTGACTCCTCGGCCGCGTGTGCTGTTGTGGGATGGGTCGCGTGTCTGGTCAAAGCGTATCGGGTCGTGAGGGGTGGTGCGTGCTGCCGCCGCGAGGGTGACGAGCCGGTGACGCGGGTTGACCCGATGCGCGGGTAACGTGATCACGGCGGGGCGCCTGCCCGCCCGTGTGTTCGTACGAGCCCCCCGAGGACGTCTGCCGTGCCGTTGCCCCCGTCGTCGCGTACCCGCTCGGGAGTACGCAGGAGGAGCCTGATCGTTTCAGCGGCCTCGGCCGCCGTACTGGCCGGCTGCTCCGCCGGCCCCGGCCCCGGTGGCACCACCCCGTCGGTGTCCGAGCGGGCACGCGCGCGTGCGGCCCGGGACAGCCGGGGGCTGCTCGGGCGGTACGACGCCGTGCTCGCCGCCCATCCCGCGCTCGCGGACCGGCTGCGGCCGCTGCGGGCGGAGGTGGCGGCCCATGTGGCGGCGTTCGAGGAGGGCACGGCCTCCCCCACGGCGACGGGCTCGGCGACCGCTTCGGCCTCCGCTCCGACATCCGCTTCGGCCTCCGTTTCTGCCTCCGTTTCGACATCCGCTTCGACATCCGCTTCGGCTTCCGTTTCGACATCCGGCTCGCCGTCGGCCCCGCCGTCCGCCACCGCCCCGGCGTCCGTCACCGCTCCGCCGTCCGGCTCGGCCTCCCCGGCCGTTCCGGCGGACGAGAAGGCCGCGCTCGCCTGGCTGGCCGCGGCCGAGCGGAGCCTCGCCGACCAGCGGGCCAAGGCGCTCCTGGAGGTCCCCGGCGAGCTGGCGCGACTGCTCGCGGGCGTGGCGGCCGCCGGTGCCGGGCACGCGTACCTGCTAACGAAGGGTGACAAGTGAGCGACGAGGCCAGGACGGGCGTGCTCAGGGCGCTCCAGGCGGCACTGGCGGCCGAACACGCGGCGGTGTACGGCTACGGGGTGGTCGGCGGCCGGGTCGGCGCGCAGCGGCTGGCCGAGGCGCGCGCCGCCTACGACGCGCACCGGTCAGGCCGGGACGCACTGGCCCGGGAGGTGCGGGACCTGGGCGGTGAGCCCGTCGCCGCGAGCGCGGCGTACGCGCTGCCGTTCGCGGTGAGCGACCCGGCGACGGCCGTACGGCTCGCCGCCGATCTGGAGGACCGGGTCGCCGACGTCTACTCCGACCTGGTCCGGGCCTCCTCGGGCCGGCGGCGCGGCGCGGCGGCCGGGGCACTGCGGGAGGCCGCGGTGCGGGCGGTGCGCTGGCGCGGGGAGAGCGTAGCCTTCCCTGGGCTCGCCGAGCGGGGCGCGCCGCAGGGGCAGGCCGGCGGCTCGGCCTCGCCCACCGCCTCGGCGACTCCCTAGGACAGGAAGGAACGACTCGCGTATGGCTTTCGAACCGCCGCGGCGCCTGGTGAAGGCGCTCGGTGAGACGGCGCCGGACGGTGACGAGTGGCTGGAGAAGCTGCCGGGTGCGGTGGAACGAGCCGTCTCGCTACGCGAGTTGACCGTGGAGCGGGTGCAGGTGCCCGGCGGTCGCAGCAGTGTCGTGCTGCTGGTCCGGCGGCCGGACGGGACACCGGCGGTGCTGAAGCTGGCGCCGCGGCGGGCCCGTCCGGAGGGCGAGGCGGCCGCGCTGGCCCATTGGGCCGGGCTGGGGGCGGTGCGGCTGCTGGAGGACGACGCGGCCGCCGGGGTGCTGCTGCTGGAGCGGCTGCACCCGGAGGTGTCGGTGCGGTCGCTGCCGGAGGCGAAGGCGCTGCTGGAGGCCGCGGGCACGTTGCGGCGGCTCTGGGTGGAACCGCCGTCGGGGCCCGTGTTCGAGACCGTGGCCGAGCGGACGGGACGGCAGGCGGCGGCGATGGCCGCGGCGGCCGGGGACGCGGACCTGGCGGCGCTGGTGGCGGGGGCGCTGGCCGCCCGGGAGGAGTTGCTGGCCGGCGAGCCGGAGCCGCGGTTGCTGCACGGCACGTTCCGGCAGAGCAAGGTGCTGGCCGGGGAGCGGTTGCCGTGGCTTGCGGTGGGGCCGGATCCGGTGGTCGGGGAGTGCGCGTTCGACCTGGCGCGGTTGGTGCGGGACCGGGTGGAGGATCTGATCGCGTCCCCCTCCGGGGCGTCCATCACCCGGCGGCGGATCAAGCGGCTCGCGGAGTCGCTCGAGGTGGATCAGGAGCGGTTGCGGGGGTGGACGTTGTTCCGGGCGGTGGAGTCGGGGGTGCGGGCCCTTCGGGTGGGGCGGCCCAGGGATGCGGAGCTGTTGCTTGAATTCGCCGGGTGGGTCTGACGCGGTCGGGTGCGGGTCGGTGGGGGCTACAGGACCGGACGGAAAGGACGAGCGGGCCGCCGGTGGTCACCGGCGGCCCGCTCGGGTGGAGTCGGGGTCAGTTCGCGGTCAGTCGGGTGGAGTCGGGGTCAGTTCG
>NZ_JBEYJU010000129.1:0-12147 GCF_040703965.1 Streptomyces sp. NPDC006655
CCGGTGACGTTCCGGGCACAGCGATAGGGCCATTCTGATGGATCTCCGTGGAAGAAGGAGCGGCGTTCGGTGCGTGCGATCGGCGTGCGGGGCGGCGGGCGTCGCGACGCCGCGGAGATCCATCAGAAGGGCCCTAGCCGAGGATGCCCCGCTGGTAGGCCGTCGCGACCGCGGCCGCGCGGTCGTTGACGCCCAGTTTGGTGTACAGGTGGGTGAGGTGGGTCTTCACCGTGGCCTCGCTGATGAAGAGTTCGCGGGCGATCTCACGGTTGGAGGTGCCCCGGGCGACCAGGGCCAGCACCTCGCGTTCGCGGGCGGAGAGCGGTTCGTTGCCGGGGGCGCCGGGGGCGCGGACGGCGGAGACCAGCCGGGAGGCGACGGCCGGGGAGAGCACGGTACGGCCCTGGGCGGCCGCGCGGACGGCGGTGAACAGCTCCTCGCGCGGGGCGTCCTTGAGGAGGTAGCCGGTCGCGCCCGCCTCGATCGCGGGCAGGGTGTCGGTGTCGGTGTCGTACGTGGTGACGACGAGGACCCGGGCGCGGGCGCCCCGCCGGGTCAGCTCCCGGATGGCGTCGACCCCGCCGCCGCCCGGCATCCGCAGGTCCATGAGGACGACGTCCGGGTCGAGGGCGGTGGTGAGGTCGACGGCCTCGGCGCCGTTCGACGCCTCGCCGAGGACCGTGAAGCCGGGCGCGGACTCGAACATGCCGCGCAGGCCGTCGCGGACGACGGGGTGGTCGTCGACGATCAGCAGGGAGATCGAGGGGTCAGCTGTCATGGCGGACCAACGGTACGCGTGCCGACAGGGCCGTGCCGAGCCCCGGTTCGGACTCCACGGTCAGGGTGCCCGCGATGCGTTCGGCGCGGGCCCGCATCCCGTCGAGGCCGAAGCCGCCGGCGCGGCTGCGGACGGGCACGGCGAGCAGGTCGAAGCCGGTGCCGTCGTCGCGGATGTCGAGGATGACCTCGTCGCCCAGGTAGGAGAGGGTGACCCCGACCCGGGCCGCGCGCGCGTGCCGGGCCGCGTTGGACAGGGCCTCCTGGACGATGCGCAGGAGGGTGGCCGCGACCTCGCCGTGCAGCTGCTCGGCGGTGCCGGTGAGGGTGAACTCGGCCCGCACGCCGGTCCGCTCGCCCCATTCGGCGACCGTCTTCCGCAGCGCCTCCGGCAGCCCGTCGTGCTCCAGGGCGACCGGGGCGAGGTTGTGCACGGACCGGCGGGCCTCGCCCAGGCTGTGCCGGGCGAGGGCCAGGGCGCGCGCCGTGTGGTCCCCGGCCGTCTCCGGGTCGGGGGTGTTGAGGACGACCTGGAGCTGGGCGATGATCCCGGCCAGGCCCTGGGCGAGGGTGTCGTGGATCTCGGCGGCCAGCCGCCGCCGTTCGTCGGCGACCCCGGCCTCCCGTGCCTGGACGAGGAGTTGGGCGTGCAGCGCCGCGTTCTCGTCGAGGGCCTGCTGCAGGGCGACGTTGGTGCGCTCCAGTTCGGCGATGGTCTCGGTGCGCTCGCGCGAGCGCCGGCGCTCCTGTTCGTCGAGGTGGGCGACGACCAGTTGCAGCCCGGAGTTGGCGACCAGGAGCGGGATGAAGAGGAGCCACTGGACCACGCCGGCCAGCGGCAGCCCGCCGGCCTGCGCGCCGGCCACGGTGACCGCGCTGGCGAACAGGCCGAACCGCTGCCACCGGGGCGGCAGCGTCTCGTCGGCGTCCATGTAGCCGGCGGCGGCGTAGAACGCGAAGAACGGGTTGAGCCAGGTGAGGACGAAGGCGAGGGCCCAGCGCACGGCGTAGTACGCGGTCCCGGCCCGGGACGGCGTCCGGCCGCGACCGGGACGGCGCACCCGGGTGCCGTGCCACCAGAGCTGGAGGGCGAGCGCGGCACCGACCAGGGACCAGGCCGTGTACCACGTGGCCGGGGCGGTGCCCGGGTCCGCGGAGGCCACCCCCAGGACGACGCCGACGCCGAGCAGCCCGTACGGCCCCCAGGTGTGCAACTGCTCCCAGCGTCGGTCGATCTGGCCGTCCACCGTGGTCATGTCGCCAGTCTGCACGGCCTGTCCGCCTACTCCCAGCGGAACCAGCGCGCCGCCCCCGCCGTGAGCAGCACCGCCCAGAGCGCGAGCACCCCCAGGTGGTCCCAGCCCGGCCAGTGGCCGGCGGCGGCCTGGTCCAGGGCGCGGGCCGCCGCGCCGAACGGGGTCAGCTGGACCACCCGGGCCATGGTGTGCGGCATCTCCCGCACCGGGATCCACACCCCCGCGCAGAACATCATCGGGAAGAACACCGCCGAGCCGATCGCGCCCGCGATCTTCGTGGTGCGGGACAGCGCCGAGACGACGGAGCCGAGCGCCAGGGCGGCCGCCGCCGCGAGCAGCAGCGCCAGCAGGTAGCCGCCGGGCTGCTTCGGCAGCCGTACGTCGAAGGCGAGCCGGCCGACGACGAGCGCGAGCAGCGCCGAGCCCAGCGCGACCGTGCCCTGCACCGCCATCTGCGCGGACAGCAGCGCCGAGGGCTGGACGGGGGTGAGCCGCATCCGGCGCAGGATGCCCCGCTCGCGGTAGCCGGTGAGCGCCTGCGGCAGGGTCTGCACCCCGGACATGATCAGGGCGATCAGGACGGCGATGGGCACGTACGCGTCGACGGGCCGCAGCCCGCCCAGCGAGGAGTCGGCGTTCCGGAACGACGGGATGGAGCCGAGGATCACCAGGAGCAGCGTCGGGAACAGGAACACCCAGAAGACGGCGCCGGGTTCCCGGCGGAAGAGACGGAACTCGGTGCGCAGGACGGCGGTGTTCATACCGCTTCCTCCTTCGTCAGGTCGAGGAAGGCGTCGTCGAGGGTCGCGTCCACGACGCGCAGCTGGTGGGCGGTGACGCGGTGGCGGGCGAGCAGGGTGATGACGGCGTTCACGGTCTCGTCGGTGCCGGCCAGCGTGATCCGGCCGTCCTTGCGTTCGACGGAGGCGAGCGCCGGGAGGCCGGCGAGGTCGTGGTCGTCCAGCGGGGCGGACGGGGTGAAGCTGATGACGGTGGCCCCGGCGCTGCGGCGGATCAGCCCGGCCGGGGTGTCCAGGGCGGCCACCCGCCCCTTGTCGATCACCGCGATCCGGTCGCAGAGCCGCTGCGCCTCCTCCATGAAGTGGGTGACGAGCAGCACGGTGACCCCGCGGTCCCGGACGTCCTCGATCAGCGCCCAGGTGTCGCGCCGGGCGCGCGGGTCGAGTCCCGTGGTGAGCTCGTCGAGGACGACGACACGCGGGTTGCCGATCAACGCCAGGGCGATGGACAGGCGTTGCCGCTGGCCGCCGGAGAGCCTGCCGAACCGCGTGGTGAGCTTCGGGGTGAGCCCGAGGCGCTCGGCGAGCGGCCGCCAGTCGGCCGGGTCCGCAAAGAAGGAGGTGTACAGGTCGAGTGCCTCGCGGACGGTGAGCTTCGGCTGGAGTTCGCTCTGCTGGAGCTGGGCGCCCAGGACCCGGGTGACCTCCTCGTGCTCGGCGACGGGATCGAGCCCGGCGACCCGGACCCGGCCGCCGTCCGGCACCCGCAGCCCCTCCACGCACTCGACGGTGGTGGTCTTGCCGGCACCGTTCGGACCGAGGATCCCGAAGATCTCCCCCTCCTCGACGGCGAATCCCACCCCGTCCACGACGGCCCGGCCGCCGTAGGACTTCCGCAGATCTGTCACTTCGATGACGGTTGGCATGCTCCGAGGGTCCCGTCCGGCCCTGGTCCGCCGCATCGGCCGCCCCGCTCGACCCGGCATCAACCGATCGGCTGATGCGGGCCCTCCGGTCGTACGACCGCTCGAACGCCCTGGTCGTAGGTCCTACGGCGGAGCCCGGCCCGGCCAAAACTCGGTGGGCGTCGTCAGTGCCGATCCGTAGGCTCGCCCCTGATGCCTCCGACACGTGCAACCACCAAGGACCGGTCCGCCGTCCGTACCCTGCTGCGCCTGTGGCCCTACGTACGGCCGGTGCGGACGCGACTGTTCACCGCCGCCTTCGTGGCGATCGTCGCCTCCTGTACGGGGCTGGTGATCCCCCTCGTGCTCAAGTGGATCGTGGACGGCCCGGTGGCCGACCGCGACCCGGCCGGGGTGTGGCTCGGCGCGCTCTACCTGCTGCTGCTCGGACTGGCGGAGGCGCTGCTCTTCGGGTTGCGCCGCTGGCTGGTCGCCAGACCCCTCTCGCACGTCGAGGCGTCGATGCGGGCCGGCCTCTACGCCCGTCTCCAGCGGCTGCCGGTCGCCTTCCACGACCGCTGGGCCTCCGGCCAGTTGCTCTCCCGGGCCACCACCGACCTCATGCTGCTCCGCATGTTCCTCGCCTTCCCCCTGACCTTCCTGCTGGTCAACGGGGTGACCATCCTCGTCGGCGTGGTGATCATGCTGATGCAGGACTGGACGCTGGGGCTGGTCATCCTGCTGCCGACGATCCCGGTGATCTGGACGTGCGTGCTCTTCGAGAAGCGGTACGCGACGGTGGCCCGGCTCGCCCAGGACCAGGTCGGCGACCTGACGACGGTGGTCGAGGAGAGCGTGCTCGGCATCCGCATCATCAAGGGGTTCGGCCGCCACCGCAGCCAGGCACGTGCGTTCCGCGACCTGGTCCGCACCCTTCGGGGCACGGAACTGCGCAAGGCGCGGATGCTGGGGACGATCTGGGGTGTCATCGTGACGCTGCCGGAGGTGGCGATCGGGGCGGCGCTGCTGTGGGGTTCGATCCAGGTCGCGGAGCACGAGCTGAGCGCGGGGACGCTGGTGGCGTTCCTGTCGACGGCACTGGCGCTGAGATGGCCGGTGGAGTCGATCGGATTCCTGCTGGCGATGAGTCAGGAGGCCGCCACGGCCACCGAGCGGTACTTCGAGGTGTGGGACGCGGTGGAGGAGGACGCCGGTTCGTTGTCGGGTGCGGGTTCGTGGGGGCTGAGCGCGCAGTTCCCCGCGCCCCTACGGGGCGCTCCTCAACCGGCCCCTGGACAGCGCCCCGTAAGGGGCGCGGGGCGAGACATTGTGCGGCTCCGCCGCGTGGGCGCGACCGGCCACAACGGCGCCGCGCCCGACCACGGCCCCCGCCCCGCCGTCCCCGCACCCGACGGCATCCGCTTCGAGAACGTGCGGTTCCGTTACCCCGAAGCCGCCCCCGATTCCGCCCCCACACTCGACCTCGTCGACCTCCACATCCGCCCCGGCGAGTCCATGGCCCTGGTCGGCGCCACCGGCAGCGGCAAGACCACCCTCACCGCCCTCGTCCCCCGCCTGCACGAGGTCACCTCCGGGCGGATCACCCTCGACGGCCGGGACATCACCGCCATGCCCCGCGAGGAACTCCGCTCCCGCGTCGCCGTGGCCTTCGAGGAACCGACCCTCTTCTCGGCGTCCGTGGGTGAGAACGTGCTGATGGGAGCCGGCGACGAGGCCGGCGAACCCGAACTGGCCCGCGCCCTGTCCGTCGCACAGGCCGACTTCGTGCACGCCCTGCCCGAGGGCACCGGCACCCAGGTCGGCGAGCAGGGCCTCAGTCTCTCCGGCGGCCAGCGCCAGCGCCTCGCGCTCGCACGAGCGGTCGTCGGCCGCCCCCGCTTCCTCGTCCTCGACGACCCGCTCTCCGCCCTCGACGTCCACACGGAGGCCGCGGTGGAGGCCGCGCTGCGCGAGGTCCTCGCCGACACCACCGCGCTGATCGTCGCCCACCGTCCCTCCACCGTCCTGCTCGCCGACCGCGTCGCCCTGCTCTCCGGCGGCCGGGTCACCGCCGTCGGCACCCACCACCAACTGCTGCGCGACAACGCGGAGTACGCCCACCTGATGTCCGGGGAGGATCACCGCCGATGACCGCCGCCACCTCCCTGCCCGTCCCCGACGAGGACGACGAACTCCCCGGCCGGCCCTCCCGGGGCGGCGACCCCTTCGACCGGGACGTGCTGCCCACCCCGCCCGGTGCGACGGCCGACCTGCTCCGCTCGCTCCTCGCCCCCATGAAGGCGCGGGTCGCCGTCACCACCCTGCTCCTGCTGCTCCAGCAGGCCGCGGTGCAGGCCGGCCCGCTGCTGGTGGCGTACGCCATCGACCGGGCCGTACCGGCGTTCCGGCACCACGACCACGGCCCGCTGATCGCGGTCGCGGCCGGGTACGGTCTGTGCGCGCTGCTCTCCGGCGGCCTCCAGTTCGCGTTCATCGAGGCGTCCGCGCGGGTCAACCAGGACGTGCTGCTGGACCTGCGGGGCCGTATCTTCCGGCACTCCCAGGCGCTGAGCATCGACTTCCACGAGCGGTACACGTCCGGCCGGCTCATCTCCCGCTCCACCACGGACGTCGAGTCGCTGCGCGAGCTGCTGAACGAGGGACTCCAGGAGCTGATCACGGTCATCCTCTCCTTCGTCTACATCTCGGCGATGCTGCTCTGGCTGGACGCGGGCCTCGGCGCGGTCGCCGTCGCCTCCTTCGTGCCGCTGTACCTGCTGGTGCGGCTCTACCAGCGCCGGGCCGTCCGGGTCTACAAGGCGCGTTCCACGGCGATCGCGGCGGTGATCGTGAAGTTCGTGGAGACGATGAACGGCATCCGCCCGGTGCGCACGTTCCGCCGGGAGGCGGCCAACGACGCCGAGTTCGCCGTGCTGAACCGCCGCCACGAGCGCACCAACGGCGACGCGCTCCTCGAGATGGCCCGCTATGTGGTCGGCTCCCGGCTGGTGGCCAACACCGCGGTCGCGGCGATCGTGCTGTGGGGCGCCTACCGGGTGGCTTCCGGTTCACTGGAACTGGGCGTCCTGGCCGCCGCCGTGCTCTACCTGCGGCGGCTGTACGACCCGATCGACCGCCTCGGCATGTTCCTCAACTCGTACCAGTCGGCGGCGGCCTCACTGGAGAAGATCGCGGGTCTGCTGGCCCAGACCCCGTCCGTCCCGGAGCCCTCGGTGCCACGGGAACTGCCCCCGCCGGCGACCGAACTGCCCGGTCGCGAGGTCGTCTTCGACGGCGTCCGGTTCGCCTACCGCACCGGCGGCGAGGTGCTCCCCCGCTTCGACCTCACCCTCCCCGCCGGGCAGACGGTCGCGGTGGTCGGCTCCACCGGCGCCGGCAAGTCGACCCTCGCCAAGCTGCTCGCCCGCTTCTACGACCCGTCCGAGGGCCGGGTCCTCCTGGACGGCGTGGACCTGCGTGACCTGACCGTGCCGGAACTGCGTCGCGGGGTGGTGATGGTCACCCAGGAGGCGTTCCTGTTCTCCGGCACCGTCGCCGACAACATCGCGATCGGCCGGCCGGACGCCACCCGTGAGGAGATCGAGCAGGCGGCGAAGGCGATCGGCGCGCACGAGTTCATCGCGGCCCTGCCCGACGGCTACGACACGGACGTCCGCAAGCGCGGCGGGCGCATTTCGGCGGGACAGCGCCAACTGGTCGCGTTCGCACGCGCCTTGCTCGCCGACCCGGCGGTGCTGATCCTCGACGAGGCGACCAGTTCGCTGGACGTCCCCGGGGAGCGTGCCGTGCAGCGGGCGATGCACACCGTGCTCAAGGGCCGTACGGCGGTGGTGATCGCGCACCGGCTGTCGACCGTGGAGATCGCCGACCGGGTGCTGGTGATGGAGCACGGCCGGATCGTCGAGGACGGCCGCCCGGCCGAACTCATCGCCGGGACCGGCAGGTTCGCGGATCTGCACCGGGCGTGGCGGGACAGTCTGGCGTGACCGACGGATCGGGGGCTCGCAGGGTGATCGACGCGTACGAGGACCCGGGCACGCCCGACACGCGCGGCGGCTGGTACTACCTGTGGTGGCTGGTGCGCGCCCAGCCGGGCCGGTCGCTGGCCGGGGCGTTGCTGGGCAGTGTCTGGCTGACGCTGATGGCCGGGACGCCGTACCTGATGGCGCGCGCCGTCGACGACGGCCTGGTGCCCGGCCGGACGGCGGTGCTGGCCGGCTGGACGTCGGCGATCTTCCTGCTCGGGGCGGTGAACGCGTGGATCAGCATCCTGCGCCACCGCACGATGACCCGGGTGCGGATGGACGCCAACTTCCGCACGGTCAAGCTGGTCGTCGGGCACGCGGTCCGGCTCGGTGCCGAACTGCCGCGCCGGACCGGGGCCGGTGAGGTCGTCACGATCGGCGTCGGCGACGTCCAGACCATCGCCCAGGCGCTCACCGTGGTCGGCCCCGGAGTGGGCGCGATCGTGGTGTACGCGGTGGTGGCGGGACTCCTGATGACGATCTCGCCGCTGCTGACGGGCGTGGTGCTGCTCGGGGTGCCGGTGGTGGCGCTGCTCGCGGGTCCGCTGACCCGGCGGCTCCAGGGCAGGGAGACCGAGTACCGGGAACGCCAGAGCGTCCTCACGGCCCGCATCGGCGACCTCGTGGGCGGCCTGCGCGTCCTCAACGGCCTGGGCGGCAAGGGCCTGTTCGCGGACGCCTTCCGCCGCGACTCCCAGCACCTGCGCGCCCAGGGGTACCGGGTGGGCGCGGTCGCCAGCTGGGTCCAGGCGCTGGGCGTCGGCCTGCCCACGGTGTACCTGGCGGTGGTCACCTGGATCGCGGCCCGGATGACCGCCCGGGGTGACATCACCGTGGGCCAGCTGGTCTCGGTGTACGGCTATGTCGCGGTCCTGGTCGGTCCGGTCGCGTTCTTCCTGGACATGGGCTACCAGCTGAGCCGGGGCGTGGTGGCCGCCCGCCGGGTGGTACGCCTGCTGCGCCTGGAGCCGGAGCGGACCGAGGCCACCGCCCAGGCCCCGGCCGCCCCGGCCGTCCTGCACGACCCGGAGTCGGGGGTACGCGTGCGCCCGGGCCGCCTGACGGCCCTGGTCGGCGCGAGCGCCACGGAGACGACGACGGTGATCGACCGCCTGGGCAGGTACACCCCGTCCGACGTGACCTGGGGAGGGACCCGCCTGGACACGGTCCCCCTCCCGGAGGTCCGGTCCCGCATCCTGGTGGCCGACAACGAGGCGGACCTGTTCGCAGGCCCCCTGAGCACTGTCATCTCCGCAAGCGCAAACGCGCCCCAAAGGGGCGCGGGGAACTGCGCGACCAGCCACGAACCACCCGCACCCGCCGCACAACCCTCCCCGGCACCCCCTTCCGCCCCCACACCCTCCCCGGCACCCCCTACCGCCCCCCTCACCGCAGCCCTCCACGCCGCCGCGGCCGACGACATCGTCCAGTCCCTCCCCCACGGCCTCGACTCCCCCCTCACCGCCCAGGCCCGCAACCTCTCCGGTGGCCAACGCCAACGCATCCGCCTCGCCCGGGCGTTGCTGGCCGACCCGGAGATCCTCCTCGCCGTGGAGCCCACCTCCGCCCTGGACGCCCACACCGAGTCCCTCGTGGCGCAGCGCCTGCGCACCGCCCGCGCCGGCCGCACCACCCTCCTCACCACCACCTCCCCGCTGCTGCTGGCCCACGCCGACGAGGTGATCCACCTGGTCGACGGCAAGGTCGCCGCCACCGGCACCCACGAGGAACTGCTGGAGTACGCACCCGGCTACCGCGCACTCGTGGCCCGGGACACGGAGGAGACGGAAGAGCCGGAGGCGCCGGAACAGCCGGGGACGCGAGCACCGGAAGAGGAGGTCGCCAGGTGACGACGACAGGCCACCTGCCGGTCGCCGGCCGGGCCGAGGTCCGCCGCGCCACCCTCCGCCTGGTGCAGGCCGACCGCGCCGCCTTCACCGCCGCCATCGTGCTGAACGCCCTCGCCGCCGCCACCGGCCTCGCGGGCCCGTGGCTGGTCGGCCGGATCGTGGACGCGGTACGGGCCGGCCGGGGGGTCGGCGCCGTGGACCAGCTGGCCCGCTGGATCGTGCTCTGCGCCCTCGCCCAGCTGCTGTTGGCCCGTTTCGCCCGCTACCTGGGCCACCGGTTCGGCGAGCGGACCCTCGCCCGGGTCCGCGAGGAGTTCGTCGACCGGGCGCTGGCGCTGCCCGCGTCGGTCGTGGAGCGGGCCGGCACCGGTGACCTGACCGCGCGCGGCACCGGCGACGTGGCCACCGTCGGCACCACCCTGCGGGACGTCGGACCCGAACTGCTGGTCTGCTCGGTGCAGGCGCTGTTCGTGATGGGCGCGGTCTTCGTCCTGGATCCGGTGCTCGCGCTGTTCGGGGTGGTCGGCCTGACCCCGGTGTGGGTCGCGCTGCGCTGGTACCTGCGCCGGGCCCGGGACGGCTATCTCGCCGAGGGCGCGGCCACCTCGGCGGTGGCGGAGAGCGTCACGGCGACGGTGGCGGGGGCCCGTACCGTGGAGGCGTTCCGGCTCCAGGAGCAGCGGATCGCGACGAGCCGCGACGCGCTGGAGGCCAACCGGAAGGCCCGCTTCTACACCTTGTACCTGCGGTCGGTGTTCTTCCCCGCGGTCGAGGTGTCCTACACCGTGCCGGTGGCGGGTGTGCTGCTGCTCGGCGGGCTGCTGCACGCGGGTGTCGGGGTGGTGGTGTCGGCGGCGCTGTATCTGCGGCAGTTCACGGAACCGCTGGACCAGATCCTGATGCGGGTGGAGCAACTCCAGTCCAGTGGTGCCTCGTTCGCTCGGGTGGAGGGGCTGGCGCAGGCTCCCCGGGCGGTCCCGGAGGGCGGGGCACCGGCCCCGGCGGACGACCGGATCGACGTGCGCGGGGTGCGGTACGCCTACGAGCGGGGCGGCGAGGTGCTGCGCGGGGTGGACCTGACGGTGCGGCCCGGGGAGCGGCTCGCGGTGGTCGGTCCTTCCGGGGCCGGGAAGACGACGCTGAGCCGGCTGCTGGCGGGCGTGGACGCGCCCGGCGCGGGCACGGTGACCGTGGGCGGGGTGCCGATCGCCGGTCTGGAACCGGAGCTGCTGCGCCGCCAGGTCGTCCTCGTCACCCAGGAACACCATGTCTTCCTCGGCACGGTCCGGGACAACCTCCTGATCGCCGAACCCGGCGCCGACGACGCCGGCCTGTGGGCGGCGCTGACGGCCGTCGGAGCCGAGCACTGGGTCCGTGCGCTCCCCGAGGGCCTGGACACCGTGCTCGGCACGGGTGGCCGTGCCGTCGACGGGTCCCAGGCCCAGCAGCTCGCCCTCGCCCGGGTGGTGCTGGCCGACCCGCACACGCTGATCCTGGACGAGGCGACCGCGCTGCTCGACCCCGCGACCGCCCGGCACACCGAGCGCGCTCTGGCGGCCGTGCTGGCGGGCCGTACGGTCATCGCCATCGCCCACCGGCTGGGCACCGCGCACGACGCCGACCGGGTGGCGGTGATGGAGGGCGGCCTGCTCACCGAACTCGGCACGCACGACGAGCTGGTGGCGGCGGGCGGGGCGTACGCCGCGCTGTGGGCGGCCTGGCACGGCGACCGGACGGCGTAACCGGGTCTCCCCTCCAGCCGACCGCCACAAACATTCCGCATACCGAACATGAACATCCGGTCAACGGACGATTTCCGGCCAACTTCCTGACGCGGTCCTGACAGACGACGTTTTCTGCTGCCACTCTTCCCACGGCCGACTCACAGCAACCCCACAGAGTCACCCGAGGCTGCCGAGTCCGGCACTGCACGCGCACATGGTTCCGCGTTCCGCCGAGTTCTGCCCGGACCGCCCACCCGTGGCCCGGATCTCCCCTGGCCGCGCGACCCGCGGCCACGCAGAAGGAGTCAGTGTTGAGAAGCAGTTCCTCTCGCAGACACACCCCCCACCGCACCGCAGTAGTGGCCCTCGCCGGGGTCAGCGCCCTGATCGCCGCCGCCGTCCAGTCGGGCGCGGCCAGCGCCGCCCCGGCCGCACCGCACCCCGGCCGGATCAATTCGGCCCACGCGGCCGTCCGGCTGTCCCCCTCGCAGCGCGCCGAACTGCTCCGCGACGCGAACGCCGAGCGGACCGCCACCGCCAGGTCGATAGGCCTCGGCGCGCAGGAGAAGCTGGTCGTCAAGGACGTCGTCAAGGACGCCGACGGCACGCTGCACACCCGTTACGAGCGCACCTACGCGGGCCTGCCCGTGCTCGGCGGCGACCTGATCGTCGACACCGCGAAGTCGGGCGCCACCGAGCGCGTCGTCAAGGCGAACAACGCCACGCTCAGGGTCGCCGGCCTCACCCCGGCCAGGAGCGCGGCGAGCGCCGAGAAGTCGGCCCTGGCGGCCGCCAGGGCCCTCGGCTCCACCAAGTCGGCCGCCGACGGCGCCCGCAAGGTCATCTGGG
>NZ_JBEYJU010000129.1:12246-20078 GCF_040703965.1 Streptomyces sp. NPDC006655
GCCGGCTCCGGCACCCCCGTCCTCGCCTACGAGACGGTCGTCGGCGGCTTCCAGGACGACGGCACCCCGAACCAGCTGCACGTCATCACCGACGCCACCACCGGCAAGAAGCTCTTCGAGTACCAGGGCATCGAGAACGTCACCGGCACCGGCAACACCCAGTACAGCGGGACGGTGTCGCTGTCGACGACCCAGTCGGGCTCGACGTACAACCTGACCGACGGCGACCGCGGCGGCCACAAGACGTACAACCTGAACCACGGCACCTCGGGCACCGGCACGCTGTTCTCGCAGTCGAGCAACACCTGGGGCAACGGGACGACGTCGAACGCCGCCACCGCGGGCGCCGACGCGCACTACGGCGCGGCCGAGACCTGGGACTTCTACAAGAACACCTTCGGGCGCAGCGGCATCAAGAACAACGGCGTCGGCGCCTACTCGCGCGTGCACTACGGCAACTCGTACGTGAACGCGTTCTGGGACGACAGCTGCTTCTGCATGACCTACGGCGACGGCTCCGGCAACGCGGACCCGCTGACCGCCCTCGACGTGGCGGGCCACGAGATGAGCCACGGCGTCACCTCGAACACCGCGGGCCTCAACTACAGCGGCGAGTCCGGCGGCCTGAACGAGGCCACCTCCGACATCATGGGCACCGGTGTGGAGTTCTACGCCAACAACTCCACCGACGTCGGCGACTACCTCATCGGCGAGAAGATCAACATCAACGGCGACGGCACCCCGCTGCGCTACATGGACAAGCCCAGCAAGGACGGCGGCTCGGCCGACTACTGGTCCTCGTCGGTCGGCGGCCTCGACGTGCACTACTCGTCCGGTGTCGCGAACCACTTCTTCTACCTGCTGAGCGAGGGCAGCGGCGCCAAGGTCATCAACGGCGTCAGCTACAACTCGCCCACGAAGGACGGCCTCCCGGTCACCGGCATCGGCCGGGACAAGGCGCTGCAGATCTGGTACCGCGCGCTCACCACCAAGTTCACCTCGACCACCAACTACGCGAGCGCCCGCACCGGCACCCTCGCGGCGGCCGGTGAGCTGTACGGCACCACGAGCGCCGAGTACAAGGCGGTGCAGGACGCCTGGGCGGCCGTCGCGGTCGGCGCGCGCTCCGGCGGCGGCGGAGGCGGCACGGGCACCTCGTACGAGAGCAACACCGTCGTGTCGATCCCGGACAACGGGCCCGCCGTCACCTCGTCGATCACGGTCACCGGGCGCACCGGGAACGCGCCGAGCAACCTCCAGGTGACGCCGAACATCAGCCACACCTGGCGCGGCGACCTGGTGATCGACCTGGTCGGCCCGTCCGGGACGTCGTACCGGCTGAAGAACTTCAGCTCGTCCGACTCGGCGGACGACGTGACGGACACCTACACGGTGAACGCCTCGTCGGAACCGGCCAATGGGACCTGGCAGCTGAAGGTCCAGGACCAGGCCGCACAGGACACCGGGAAGATCAACAGCTGGAAGCTGACTTTCCCGTAAACCGCAGGACACAGGCGTGAGTACGGGGTGCCGCCGGAGGGTTCGACTCCGTTCGACGGCACCCCGGTTACATGCCCGCAACGTTCACCGAACACCTGCTTTTCGGCCAACATCACTTCAGGGTCCTGACATGTACGCGACCCGGATGTCACTCTTCCCTCACCCGCCGCACAGCACAGCAACTTCACACCCCACAGTCGGGCCGGTGACCCCACTCCAGCCCGTACTCCCCACATCTTGAAGGAGCTTGAGTGAGCCCCCTCTACGCGCGTCACAAGCGCACCACTCTGGCCGTCGCCACCGCTGTCGCCGCCGGCGCCCTGCTCACCACGGGCCTGACCACCAACGCCACCGCGGCCGCCAAGCAGCCGCTGGCCGCCGCGCCCACCCTGCTCTCCAACTCCGCCCGCACCGCCCTGATCCAGAAGGCGCAGGCGAACGTCGCCGAGACCGCGCAGGAGATAGGTCTCGGCGCCAAGGAGAAGCTGGTCGTCAAGGACGTCGTGAAGGACGTCGACGGCACCGTCCACACCCGCTACGAGCGCACCTACGCGGGCCTGCCGGTGCTCGGCGGCGACCTGGTCGTGCACACCTCGAAGACCGGCAAGTCCGAGGGCGTCACCCGGGCGAACAAGGCGGCCATCAAGGTGGCCTCGCTCAAGCCGGGGATCTCCACCACCAAGGCGGAGAAGGCCGCGCTCACGGTCGCCAAGTCGCTGGGCTCCACCAAGTCCGCGGCCGACGGCGCCCGCAAGGTCATCTGGGCCGGCTCCGGCACCCCCGTCCTCGCCTACGAGACGGTCGTCGGCGGCTTCCAGGACGACGGCACCCCGAACCAGCTGCACGTCATCACCGACGCGGCCACCGGCAAGAAGCTCTTCGAGTACCAGGGCATCGAGAACGCCACGGGCACCGGCAAGACCCTGTACTCGGGCACGGTCAGCCTCACCACCACGCTGTCGGGTTCGACGTACTCGCTGACCGACGCCTCGCGCGGCAGCCACAAGACGTACAACCTGAAGCACGGCACCTCGGGCACCGGCACCCTGTTCACCAACACCACCAACACGTGGGGCACCGGCACCGCCTCCAGCTCCAGCACCGACGTGACCGCGGCCGCCGACGCCGCCTACGGCGCGCAGGAGACCTGGGACTTCTACAAGGACACCTTCGGCCGCAGCGGCATCAAGAACAACGGCGTCGGCGCCTACTCCCGCGTCCACTACAGCAGCAACTACGTCAACGCCTTCTGGGACGACAGCTGCTTCTGCATGACCTACGGCGACGGTGACGGCAACACGCACCCGCTGACCTCGCTGGACGTGGCCGGCCACGAGATGAGCCACGGTGTCACCTCGAACACCGCCGGTCTCAACTACAGCGGTGAGTCCGGCGGCCTGAACGAGGCCACCTCGGACATCTTCGGCACCGGCGTCGAGTTCTACGCCAACAACGCCTCCGACCCGGGCGACTACCTCATCGGCGAGAAGATCGACATCAACGGCGACGGCTCCCCGCTGCGCTACATGGACAAGCCCAGCAAGGACGGCGGCTCGGCCGACTACTGGTCGTCCTCGGTCAAGAACCTGGACGTGCACTACTCGTCCGGCGTCGCGAACCACTTCTTCTACCTGCTGTCCGAGGGCAGCGGCTCGAAGACGATCAACGGGGTGTCCTACAACTCCCCGACGTACAACGGCTCCACGGTCACCGGCATCGGCCGGGCCAAGGCGCTGCAGATCTGGTACAAGGCGCTGACGACGTACTTCACGTCGACCACCAACTACAAGTCGGCGCGCACCGGCACGCTCTCGGCGGCGGCCGCCCTGTACGGCTCGGGCAGCACCGAGTACAACGCGGTGGCGGCGGCCTGGACGGCCGTCAACGTGTCGTGACCGGATAGTTGTGCATCGGGCGGGCCCCGGGACCCAGACGTCCCCGGGGCCCGCCCTACCCTTGTCTCCCATGTCCTTCACGTACGACGCGGTGGGCGCGACCCGTGAGAACCTCGCCGCCTGCCCGCCGGGCTTCCACCCGCTTCACGTGCGCACGCGCATAGGCGAGGGGCGCGAAGTCTTCCAGCGCGCCGCCGAGGCCGTCCTCACCTGGGAACTCCATCGCGCGCTGGGCGTCGGCATCGACACCGCCGCCGACCGGGCGGCCCCCGGCGCGGACGTCACGGTCACCCTCGCCGGCCTCGTCAGGGCGCCCTGCCGGATCGTCTGGACCGTGGACGAGTCCCGCCGCGCGGGCTGGGCCTACGGCACCCTCACCGGCCACCCCGAGTCCGGCGAGGAGGCCTTCGTGGTCGACCGCACCGGCGACGGCACGGTGTGGCTGACGGTCGCGGCCTTCAGCAGACCGGCCAAGTGGTACACCAGAGCGGCCGGCCCGGCGGCCCGGGGACTGCAGCACGCGTACGCCCGCAGGTGCGGAGCGGTGCTGCGCCGCCTGTGCGCGGAGGCGCAACCGGAGTTCTGACGGCCACCGACGGCCAAGGGCGGGGAAGGCCGGGCAGCCTCGTCCGCCCCTGGCGCGTCGGGACCGCGGTCAGCGCATCAGTACCCCGGCCCCCTCCGCGGCGCTCTCCGAAGGAGCCGTCACCAGGCCCAGCTCGGCGCCGGAGGCGAGGAGCCGGTGGGACGGGAGAATGCGGACCGTGTAGCCGTAGGGGCCGGTGCGGTCCAGGGCCAACGGACCCTCGTAGGTCCAGTTGCCCTCCAGGTCGGGGCCCCCGGTCGGCTTCAGCGGAACCGTCGTCGCGTCCGTGATGCGGTCCTCCGGGTCGACGCGGCCTGAGACGGCCTGGACCTCCACGTCGTCGGGGGTGAGTTCCCCCAGCCGGACGCGGACGCGCAGCGCGAGGGTGGTGCCCAGTTCGGCGGTGGCCGGGGCCGCGGTGGTCGCCACGTGGTCGACCGTCACCCCGTGCCAGGCCGCGCGCACCCGGTCCTTCCAGCCGGACAGTTCGCGGGCCGCGTCCGCGGTCATGGACCGGTGGGCGTGGGCCGCCGGGGTGTAGAGACGGTCCACGTACTCGCGGACCATCCGGCCCGCCAGCACCTTGGGGCCGAGGAGGGTGAGGGTCTGGCGGACCATCTCGATCCAGCGGTCGGGCAGACCGGTGCGGCCACGCTCGTAGAACCGCGGGGTGACGCGCTGTTCGAGCAGGTCGTAGAGGGCGTCCGCCTCGATGTCGTCGCGGCGCTCGGGGTCGGTGCCGGCGCCGTCCGCGGTCGGGATCGCCCAGCCGAAGTCCGGCTGGAACCATTCGTCCCACCAGCCGTCCAGGACCGAGAGGTTCAGACCGCCGTTGAGGGCCGCCTTCATCCCGCTCGTCCCGCACGCCTCCAGGGGGCGCAGCGGGTTGTTCAGCCAGATGTCGCACCCCGGCAGCAGCTTCTGGGCCATCGCCATGCCGTAGTCGGGCAGGAAGACGATCCGGCGACGCACCCGCGGGTCGTCGGTGAACCGGACCAGCTCCTGCACCAGCCGCTTGCCGCCGTCGTCCGCCGGGTGCGCCTTCCCGGCCACCACGATCTGGATCGGGCGCTCCGGGTGCAGCAGCAGGTCCATCAGCCGGTCCCGGTCACGCAGCATGAGCGTGAGCCGCTTGTACGACGGGACGCGGCGCGCGAACCCGATGGTGAGGACGTCCGGGTCGAGGGCCTGGTCGATCCAGCCCAGCTCGGCGGTGCCGGCCCCCCGCTGCCGCCAGGAGGCCCGCAGCCGCTCCCGCACCTCCAGCACCAGCTGCTCCCGCAGGGTGCGGCGCAGCTCCCAGATCTCCTGGTCGGCGATGTCGGCGATGGCGTCCCAGCGCTCCGGGCCGCCCACGGTCAGCGCCTCCTCGGTCCGCCGGTCACCGAGCTGCCGGGCGCCCAGCCGCACCACCTCGGGGGCCACCCAGGTCGGGGCGTGCACCCCGTTCGTCACGGAGGTGATCGGCACCTCGTCGGGGTCGAACCCCGGCCAGAGTCCGGCGAACATCTCCCGGCTGACGTTGCCGTGCAGCAGCGAGACCCCGTTGGCGCGCTGGGCGAGCCGCAGCCCCATCACGGCCATGTTGAACAGGTTGGGCTCGCCGCCGGGGTAGGTCTCCATGCCGAGCCGCAGGACGTGCTCGACGTCGATGCCGGGGAGTTCGGCGTCGGCGCCGAAGTGGCGGGCGACCAGCTCCCGGTCGAAGCGGTCGATGCCGGCCGGGACGGGGGTGTGGGTGGTGAAGACGGTGCCGGCCCGGACCGCTTCCAGCGCCGCGTCGAAGTCCATTCCGGAGGCGACGAGTTCGGCGATGCGCTCCAGGCCGAGGAAGCCGGCGTGCCCCTCGTTGGTGTGGAAGACCTCCGGTTCGGCGTGCCCGGTGAGCCGGCAGTACGTGCGTACGGCGCGGACCCCTCCTATGCCGAGCAGCATCTCCTGGAGCAGCCGGTGTTCGCTGCCGCCGCCGTAGAGCCGGTCGGTGACCCCGCGTTCGCCGAGGTCGTTCTCCTCGACGTCGGAGTCCAGCATCAGCAGCGGCACCCTGCCCACCTGGGCCAGCCAGATCCGGGCGCGCAGCAGCCGGCCGCCGGGCAGCGCGAGGGAGACGTGCGCCGGGGTGCCGTCGGCCTCCTTCAGCAACGCCACGGGCAGTTCGTTGGGGTCGAGGACGGGATAGTGCTCCTGCTGCCAGCCGTCCCGGGACAGGGTCTGCCGGAAGTAGCCGTGCCGGTACAGCAGGCCGACGCCGATCAGCGGCACACCCAGGTCGCTGGCCGACTTGAGGTGGTCGCCGGCCAGGATGCCGAGGCCGCCGGAGTACTGGGGCAGGGCCGCCGTGATGCCGAACTCGGGTGAGAAGTAGGCGACGGCGGCCGGGAGTCCGGCGGACTCGGGCCGCGACTGGTACCAGCGGTCGCCGCTCAGGTAGTCGCCCAGGTCGTCGGCGACGGCGGTCAGCCGGCGCAGGAAGCGGCGGTCGCCGGCCAGTTCGGCGAGGCGTGCGGGGGGCACGCTGCCGAGCAGCCGCACCGGGTCGCCCTCCGAGGCGGCCCAGCGCTCGGGGTCGACGGACTGGAAGAGATCACGTGTCTCGGCGTGCCAGGACCAGCGCAGGTTGCGGGCCAGGTCGCTGAGGGGGCGCAGGGGTTCGGGGAGAACGGGACGGACGGTGAACCGACGGATCGCCTTCACATTCCACCTCGTGCGTTCGCGGTGAGAGCCGTACGGCGGTGTGCGGCTCGCGTCTGTCACGACGGTACCGGTGCCGGGGGTGGTGCCGGGGGCCGCCGTCCCGGACCGGTACCGCGGTGTGGACGGCGTCCACACCCGGTACGGGGCGGAATCGAGCCATACTTCGGCAGGTGCCGAACGGTCCGGCGGCAGGGCCTGATTGCGGGAGCGTCGAGCGGGCAGGTGTCCGGAACAGGACCGGTCCTGTGCGTAGACGTACGGCTGAGTAGTTAACAAAGTGCCGGATTGCCCACCCGAATAGGGTGGGAAGGCTCCTCCGGTACACCCCACGGACACAGGACGGATACCCAGCACAGGTAGACCCTTCAGGTACACGCAGGACCCACCTCCCCACCACCCATCCGCCCACACCAGCACGTTGCCGCGGACAGGAGCGGTCATGCCCGCCAAGCACCACTCGCCAGTACCCGTCGGTTCCCGGGCGTCGGCGCCCCCGGCACCCCGCACGTCGTCCGGCGCGCCACCCCCCGCGGACGCGGTCACCGCCGTCGGCCGCATACCCGTCCTCGACGTCCGTCCGCTGGTCCAGCAGGGGCGCCGGCCCGCCAAGGCGGTCGTCGGGGAGTCGTTCGAGGTCACCGCGACCGTCTTCCGCGAGGGCCATGACGCGGTCGCCGCGAACGTCGTACTGAAGGACCCGAAGGGCCGCCCGGGCCCCTGGACCCCGATGCGGGAGCTCGCCCCCGGCACCGACCGCTGGGGCGCCACCGTCACCGTCGAGGGGAAACCGGGCCGTTGGACCTACCAGGTCGAGGCGTGGGGTGACCCGGTCGCCACCTGGCGCCGGCACGCCCGGATCAAGATCCCGGCGGGCATCGACACGGAGCTGGTCCTGGCGGAGGGCGCCGCGCTCCACGAACGCGCCGCCGCCGGCGTGCCGAAGGCCAGGAAACGGGAGGTCCTGCTCGCCGCCGCGGCCGCCCTGCGCGACGAGGAACGGCCCGCGCCGTGGCGGCTGGCCGCCGCCCTCACCCCCGAGGTCGACAAGGTGCTGGCCCGCCACCCGCTGCGGGAGCTGGTGACCGCCTCCGAGCCGCTGCCGCTGCTGGTCGAGCGCGAACGGGCCCTGTACGGCTCGTGGTACGAGTTCTTCCCGC
>NZ_JBEYJU010000130.1:0-19684 GCF_040703965.1 Streptomyces sp. NPDC006655
GGGCCCTTCTGATGGATCTCCGCGGCGTCGCGACGCCCGGCACGCACGCTCGACGCACGGGGTGGCGGGCCAGGTGGCTCCGCCACATGACCCGCCACCCCGCACGCCGATCGCACGCACCGAACGCCGCTCCTTCTCCCACGGAGATCCATCAGAAGGGCCCTAGTCCTGCTGCGCGGCCGGAGCGGACTTCGCGAGGGTTTCCAGGAGCCCGCCGAGCGAGCCGCCGCCCTGGCCGTGGCTCATCGCGCCGATCAGCGTGGTCAGCATCCCGGCGCCCTCGCCGTCGTCGCCCAGGAGGCTGCCGAGAATGTCTTCAAAGTCATCGCCCGACATGGCCCCAATGTCACGCGTACGACCCAATTCCGCTACTCGGGGTGAACCGCTCCTGTGCGCCTCTTCACGCCGGGCCCGCCCGTCCGCTCTCATGGCAGACAGACCCGTCTCGGGGAGGTCCGCCATGAAACGCCCCGGTCCGTTGCTGACCCTGCTCGCGGGTCTGCTGCTCGGCCTGCTCACGCTGACGCTCGACGCGACGGCGGGGACGAGGAGTCTCTCCTCCCCGGCCCAGTCGCCGCCGAAGATCGCCGACGCCCCTTACGCCGGCCGCACCGACCACTCGTCCCGTCCCGGTCCGCGACGCAGGGCCGTCAGGGGGTCGGGCCTGTACCGGGCCACGGCGACCGTGCGCGGGGCGAAGGTCGACGGCGGCTGGATCGTACTCGCCGGCATCCGGCCGTGACCCGAGGGAGCCGACCATGACCGTCGACCCGAACGCCGCCGCCCAGAGCTGGCCGCCGCCCGAGCCGCACCGCCACGGCCCGCACCCCGTCCGCTATCTCGTCCCCGTCCTGGTGACCGGCGCGGTCGCGGTCGCCCTCGGCGTGTACGGCAGGGTCCACCACCCGACGGGGCGCGTCTTCGGCCTCGGCGCCTTCAGCAGCACGTTCGCGGGGAAGTCGTGGCTGGCCTCGATCGCGGTCTTCTTCGCACTCGTCCAGCTGGTCTCCGCGCTGATGCTGTACGGCAGGCTGCCGGGACCGCGCTGGGCCTCGGGTCTGCACCGCTGGTCGGGGCGGGTCGCCTTCCTGGTCGCCGTCCCCGTGGCGGTGCACTGCCTGTACGCGTTGGGCTATCAGACGTACGAAACACGCGTTTTGTGGCACTCCCTCCTGGGTTGCTTCTTCTTCGGTGTTTTCAGTGCCAAGATGCTGCTGCTCCGCTGGGAGCGACTCCCTGGCTGGCTGCTGCCGATCGTCGGTGGGCTGGTGTTCGCCATGCTCACGCTCGTCTGGCTGACGTCCGCATTCTGGTTCTTCCGCACGTTCGGGGTGACGACATGACCGACGGCTCCACTCGACGCACCATGCTCACGACGGGTACCGCGGCGCTCGCCGCGACCTGCGTGGGCTGCGGCGGCAACAAGGGCAACGGCTCCTCCAGCTCGTCCGGGACGCCGACCTCGTCCGGGACGTCCGCCTCCCCCGCGTCACCCACCGCCGGGTCGTCCGCCTCCGGGTCGGCGAGCGCGGCCTCCGGGAAGGCGCTGGCGCAGACGAGTGACATTCCCGAGGGCGGCGGCACGATCTTCAAGGACCAGAAGATCGTGGTGACCCAGCCGACGAAGGGCGAGTTCAAGGCCTTCTCGGCGATCTGCACCCACATGGGCTGCACCGTGGACAAGGTGGCGGGCGGCACCATCGACTGCCCCTGCCACGGCAGCAAGTACCACATCGCCGACGGCTCGGTCGCCCACGGCCCGGCGACCAGGGCGCTGCCGGCCGAGTCGATCACGGTGAGCGGAAATTCGATCACCCTGGGCTGACTCGGCCACGTACGCTCCCCGGCATGCAGCCCGAGGACCTGGTACGCGACCACACGATCTACGCCTGTGTCATGGGGTCGCGGGCCTTCGGGCTGGCCACCGGAGACAGCGACACCGACCGGCGGGGCGTGTTCCTCGCCCCCACTCCCCTGTTCTGGCGCTTCGAGAAGCCGCCGACGCATGTGGAGGGGCCGGGCGAGGAGCGGTTCTCCTGGGAGCTGGAGCGGTTCTGCGAGCTGGCGCTGCGGGCCAATCCGAACATCCTGGAGTGCCTGCACTCGCCCCTGGTGGAGCACGTCGACGACACGGGCCGCGAGCTGCTCGCGCTGCGCGGCGCCTTTCTGTCCCGGCGCGCCCACGGCACCTTCACCGGCTACGCCCTCGCGCAGCGCCGCAAGCTCCACGACGACGTCCGCACCCACGGCGCGCCGCGCTGGAAGCACGCCATGCACCTGCTGCGGCTGCTGAGCAGCGCCCGTGACCTGCTGCGCACCGGCGAGCTGACGGTCCAGGTCGGTGACGGCCGGGAGGCGCTGCTCGCGGTGAAGCGGGGCGAGGTGCCCTGGCCGGTCGTGGAGTCCCGGTTCGCCCGGCTGGCCGAGGAGACCGACGAGGCCCTGCGGCACACCCCGCTCCCGGCGGAGCCCGATCACGCGCGCGTCGCCGACTTCCTGTTCCGGATGCGGCGCGCCTCAGCCGCGTGACCGGGCCCGGCTCAGGCGTCCCAGAGGGCGCCCAGGGTCATCAGGTCGCCCCGGTACTCGACGCGGTCGGCCCATTCCGTCGGCCAGGCGTCCTCGCCCAGCCAGGCCCCCGCGAACGCCCCGGTGAGGCAGGCGATCGAGTCCGAGTCGCCGGAGGAGCAGGCGGCCCGGCGCAGGGCGGCCAGCGGCTCCTCGGGGAAGAGCAGGAAGCACAGCAGACCGGTCGCCAGGGCCTCCTCGGCGATCCAGCCGGCGCCGGTGGCGAGGCAGGGGTCGTCCTCCGGGGAGGCGGTGGCCACGGCGTCCCGTAGGCGGTCGAGGATCTCCAGGCACTCGTCCCAGCCGCGTGCGACGAACGCCTCGGGACTCGCGTCGTGGCCGCGCGTCCAGAGGTCGCCGAGCCAGGTGTGGTGGTAGCGGGTGCGGTTGTCCACGGCGTACGACCGCAGCCGTCCGACGAGTTCCGCAGGATCGGTCCCCTGCGCGAGCAGCCGTACGGCACGCGCGGTGAGGTCCGAGGCGGCCAGGGCGGTGGGGTGGCCGTGGGTGAGGGCGGACTGCAACTGTGCGGCTCCGGCCCGCTGTTCGTCGCTCAGACCGGGTGCGAGGCCGATGGGCGCGACCCGCATGTTGGCGCCGCACCCCTTGGAGTCGACCTGGCTGGCGTCCTGCCAGATCCGGCCCTCCTCCTTCAGGAGGGCGCAGGCCCGCAGACAGGTACGGCCGGGTGCGCGGTTGTTCTCCGGCGACTGGTACCAGTTCACGAACTCCTCGCGCAGCGGGCGCGCCAGCCGCTGGGGGCCGAGCACCCCGCGGTCCATGGCGGTGCGCAGCGCGTGCCCGACGGCCAGGGTCATCTGGGTGTCGTCGGAGACGAAGGCGCGCTTCGGCAGCTCCATCCGCCGCCAGGGCCCGCACTTGGCGAGGATGGCGGGTACGTCGTTGAACTCGGTCGGGAAGCCCAGCGCGTCCCCGAGGGCGAGGCCTATGAGGGAGCCGGTGGCGGCGCGTTTGTGGGCGGTGAAGGTCATGCGGGGCGTCCTTCCCGGGACGGGCGGAGCAGGGGCGGGCGGAGTGTCGTGGCGGTGCCCGCGCGGTAGAGCGCGGCCGGTTTGCCGCGCCCGCCGGTCAGCCGGGCGGCTCCGGGGACCGGTTCGACGAAGCCGGGCGTGGTGAGGACCTTGCGGCGGAAGTTGGGGCGGTCCAGCGTGACGCCCCACACGGTCTCGTAGACGTTCTGCAGCTCGCCGAGCGTGAACTCGGGCGGGCAGAAGGCGGTGGCGAGACAGCTGTGCTCCAGTTGCGCGCCGACGCGGTCGTGGGCGTCGGCGAGGATCCGGTCGTGGTCGAAGGCGAGCGTCCGGGCGGGGTCGTACGGCAGCCAGCGCGCCTGGGCCGCGTCGCCGCCACCGCGCGGCTCGGGTGGATGGGGCAGCAGCGCGGTGAAGGCGACGGAGACGACCCGCATCCTCGGGTCGCGGTCCGGCTCGCTGTAGGTGCGCAGCTGCTCCAGGCGCAGCCCCGACACGTCCGCCAGGCCGGTCTCCTCGGCGAGTTCCCGCCGGGCCGCCGTCTCGGCCGACTCCCGGGGCAGCACGAAGCCGCCGGGCAGCGCCCACTGGCCGGCGTACGGCTCCAGTCCGCGCTCGACGAGCAGCACGTGCAGGGCGCCCGCGCGCAGGGTGAGGACGGCGAGGTCCACGGTGACGGCGAAGGGTTCGTAGGCGTACTTGTCGTAGCCCTGCATGTCGTGGCCCCGCACGGTCCCGTCACCCCCTCCAACTAATAGTCGTTACGACTATAAAACCCCGCTCGATCACGGCGCAAGCCCGCAACGCCCGCTGGAGCCCCGTTCAGAGGAACGGCGACGGCCGGTCCCGGTGGACCCGGGACCGGCCGTCAGAAGGACGCACAGGCGCTCTAGAGGTCGACTTCCTTCATCAGCATCCCGACCTCGGTGTTGGACAGGCGGCGCAGCCAGCCCGACTTCTGGTCGCCGAGGGTGATCGGGCCGAAGGCGACCCGCACCAGCTTGTCGACCGGGAAGCCGGCCTCGGCCAGCATCCGGCGCACGATGTGCTTGCGGCCCTCGTGCAGGGTGACCTCGACCAGGTAGTTCTTGCCGGTCTGCTCGACGACCCGGAAGTGGTCCGCGCGCGCGTAGCCGTCCTCCAGCTGGATGCCGTCCTTGAGCTTCTTGCCCAGGTCACGCGGGATCGGGCCCACGATGTGCGCGAGATAGGTCTTCTTCACGCCGTACTTGGGGTGGGTCAGCCGGTGTGCCAGCTCGCCGTGGTTGGTGAGCAGGATGACACCCTCGGTCTCGGTGTCCAGGCGCCCCACGTGGAAGAGGCGGGTCTCCCGGTTGGTGACGTAGTCGCCGAGGCACTGCCGGCCGTCCGGGTCCTCCATGGTGGAGACCACACCGGCCGGCTTGTTCAGCGAGAAGAACTGGTACGACTGCGTGGCGACGGTCAGCCCGTCGACGCGGACCTCGTCCTTCTCCGGGTCGACCCGCTTGCCCTGCTCCAGGACGATCTCACCGTTGACCTCGACACGGGCCTGCTCGATCAGCTCCTCGCAGGCACGCCGGGAGCCGTAGCCCGCGCGGGCGAGGACCTTCTGCAGCCGCTCGCCCTCCTGCTCGGCGCCCGGGAAGGTCTTCGGGAGCTTCACGTCCTTCTTGCCCGCGTACCGCTCGCGGTTGCGCTCCTCGGCGCGGGCGTCGTACTCACGGGAACTCGCCGGAGCGGTACGGCCGCGCCCGGTGCCCTGCCCCTGCCTCGGGCCGCCCTTGGCGCCGCCGCGCGCCGAGGCGCCGCGGCCCGACTTCGGGCCGTCCTGGGTGGCGCCGGGGCCCACGTCGTAGCGCCGCTCCTCCGGGCGCGGCTTCTTCGGCCGGCCGCCCTGCTTGTCGTCGCGGGCGTTGCCGGCGCCGCGGTAGTTGCCGCGCCCGCCGCTGCTCCCGCCGCGGCCGCCGCTGTTGCCACCACGGCTCCCGCCGTTGTTTCCGCTGCTGTTCCTGCCGCTGCTGCTTCGCATCAAAAGTTCCGTCTAGTCGTCTGCGTCCTCGGAATCCAGCGCATCGGGTGCGTCCGGATCGAACGACGGCACGCCCTCCTGGGTCTCGGCCTCGATCGCCTCTGCCTCCGGGAGGAAGGGCGCGAGCTCCGGGAGCTCGTCCAGGCCACGCAGGCCCATCCGCTCCAGGAAGTAGTTCGTCGTCCTGTACAGGATCGCACCTGTTTCGGGTTCCGCGCCCGCCTCCTCGACCAGACCGCGCTGGAGCAGGGTGCGCATCACACCGTCGCAGTTGACCCCTCGTACGGCCGAGACCCGGCTGCGGCTCACCGGCTGGCGGTACGCGACGACCGCGAGGGTCTCCAGCGCGGCCTGGGTGAGCCGGGCCGTCTGCCCGTCCAGGACCAGCCGCTCCACGGCGGGCGCGTACTCGCCGCGCGTGTAGAAGCGCCAGCCGCCCGCGACGAACCGCAGCTCGAAGCCGCGGCCCTGCGCGGTGTACTCGTCGGCCAGCGCGCGCAGCGCCTTCGTGATCGTCTGCCGGGGCCGTTCCAGGATCCGGGACAGGTGCTCGGCGGTGGCGGGCTCGTCCACGACCATCAGGACCGCCTCCAGGGCCGGCTTGAGGTCGAGGTCGGCGACGGGACGCAGCCCCGCCGGCAGTTCCGTGGTGTCCTCGCTCACGGCTTCTCCTCCTTGGGCGGCTCGGGCGGCCGGTCGAACTCGTCGGTGACCATCGGCAGGCCCCCGCCGTCCCCGCCGGTCCAGCGCACCAGCAGCTCACCGAGCGCCGTCTCCTGGTCCAGGGCGACGGCCTTCTCCCGGTACAGCTCGAGCAGGGCGAGGAAACGGGCCACGACCGTGAGGGTGTCGTCGGTGTCCGCCACCAGGACCCGGAAGCTGGCCTCGCCGAGCTCCCGCAACCGCGCCACCACGATCCCCGCCTGTTCCTGCACGCTGACCAGCGGGGCGTGGATGTGGTCGACGTACACCTGCGGCTTGGGCCGGGGCTGCATCGCCTTGACCGCGAGCCGCGCGAACCCCTCCGCCCCGATGCTGATGACGACCTCGGGCAGCAGCTCGGCGAGGTGCGGTTCGAGGCCGACGGTACGGGGCCAGCGGCGGGCCTCGTCCGCCAGACGCCGGTTGAAGATGTCGGTGATCTGTTTGTACGCGCGGTACTGCAGCAGCCGCGCGAACAGCAGGTCCCGGGCCTCCAGCAACGCCAGGTCGGCCTCGTCCTCCACCTCGGCGGCGGGCAGCAGCCGCGCGGCCTTCAGGTCGAGCAGGGTGGCGGCGACCACGAGGAACTCGGTCGTCTGGTCCAGGTCCCAGTCCGGTCCCATGGCCCGGATGTGCGCCATGAACTCGTCGGTGACCTTGGACAGCGCGACCTCGGTGACGTCCAGCTTGTGCTTGGAGATCAGCTGGAGCAGGAGGTCGAAGGGCCCCTCGAAGTTGGCGAGCCGCACCGTGAAGACCCCGTCGGAACCGGGTTCCGCCCCTACGACGGCCTCGGGAGCCGGCGCACCGGCTCCCGGCTCCGGGGGCCGGGCGCCGGTGTCCGGCTCGGGGGCCGGTGCGGCGGCGTCCGGGTTCGCTGCGTCGGCGTCGGACTTCGGCGCGGTACCCGCACGTTCCGGCGCGGCGGCTTCCGGCTCCGGGGGCCGTGCGGCGGTTTTTGGCTTCGGTGCGGTGTCTGCGCGTTCCTCGCGTGTGGCAGTACCCGGCCCACCGGACTCGGGCCCGGCTGCCGGTGCGGCCGGTGCCGCGGGTGTCGGGGGCTCGGTCGTCGGTGGGGGCGCCACCCCCGGGCCCCGGCCCAGGGCGCGCCGGCGGCCGCCGGAGGGGCCGGGAGCGGGGGCGTCGGTCGAGGTCATGGCCCCCGCAGGCTACCTCTACCGGCCCCGCAGCCGTCGTACGAGGATGCTCGCGTCTCCGCGGGACTCCAGGTCCGCCAGCACCACGGCGACCGCCTCGCGGACGATCCGGCCCCGGTCGACGGCGAGTCCGTGCTCGCCGCGGAGCACGAGGCGGGCGTGCTCCAGGTCCATCAGCTCCTCGGCGGAGACGTACACGGTGATCTTCTCGTCGTGCCGCTCGCGCCCGCTGGGCCGGCGGGCGGGCGCCCTGCCACCGCGCTGCTTGCGGGACGCGGCCTGGGCGTCGGCGCCAGAACCTTCCTGCACCGGCTGCCGCCGCGCACCCGAGGGGGCCATCGTGACGGAGGCCCCGTGGTTGCGGGACTCCCCGGACTCGGCCGGTTGCGCCTCCGCCGCCACGTGCTCCGCGCCCTCGCCGTCGCCGCCCTGCGCGGGCACCGCGTGCGGCGCGTCCCCGGCGGGTTCGGCCGCCGCGTCGTCGTTCTCCCCCGCGGGAGTCGCGGGGGACGGCACCCGGGCCTCGCCGTTGGCCGGGCGCCTGGGGCTGGACGGCTGCAGCGCCATCCCCCCGGTCGTACGGAACAGTTCGTCGGCCCCCGGCAGACTCACTCGGCGTGACACCGGGCGAGCACCTCCCTGGCGAGCTGGCGGTAGGCGGCGGCACCGACGGAGTTGGAGGCGTACGTGGTGATCGGTTCACCGGCGACCGTGGTCTCCGGGAAGCGGACCGTGCGGCCGATCACCGTGTGGTAGACGTGGTCGTCGAAGGCCTCGACCACGCGGGCCAGCACCTCACGGCTGTGCACGGTGCGGGAGTCGTACATGGTGGCGAGGATGCCGTCGAGCTCCAGCTCCGGGTTGAGCCGCTCCTGGACCTTCTCGATGGTCTCGGTCAGCAGGGCGACACCACGCAGCGCGAAGAACTCGCACTCCAGCGGCACGATCACCTTGTGGGCGGCCGTCAGCGCGTTGACCGTGAGCAGGCCGAGCGAGGGCTGACAGTCGATCACGATGTAGTCGTAGTCGGGCAGCAGCGGCTTGAGGGCGCGCTGCAACGTCGACTCGCGGGCGACCTCGGAGACCAGCTGGACCTCGGCGGCCGACAGGTCGATGTTGGAGGGCAGCAGGTCCATGTTGGGGACCGCGGTCTTCAGGAGGACCTCGTCGGCCGCCATGCCCCGCTCCATGAGCAGGTTGTAGACGGTGAGGTCGAGCTCCATCGGGTTGACGCCGAGACCCACCGACAGCGCGCCCTGCGGGTCGAAGTCCACGAGCAGCACCCGCCGGCCGTACTCCGCGAGCGCGGCACCCAGGTTGATGGTCGACGTGGTCTTGCCGACGCCGCCCTTCTGGTTGCACATCGCGATGATCGTGGCGGGGCCGTGACTGGTCACCGGGCCCGGGATCGGGAAGTACGGCAGCGGGCGTCCGGTCGGGCCGACGCGCTCGCGGCGCTGGCGGGCCGCGTCGGGCGCCAGCGTGGCCGCGTACTCCGGATCGGGCTCGTACTCGGCGTCGGGGTCGTAGAAGTGCCCGTCGGGCAGTTCGTCGTAGTCGGCGAAGTGGTTGTGGGGCGCGCCACTTCCGTCGCCGGCCCTGGCGTTCACGTGATGGCCATCCATGCTCTGGTGTGCTGTCCGCGTGGTCAGCGGACTCCGGGCTGCTGTGAAGGTGCGCACCGCGACGGAGCCGACAGCCTCGAACCCCGCGGGACCCTGGTCCCGTACCGGCATTCCTGGTTGACCACCCCCGGGAGAAAATGTCGACTCATTCACAAGTCGTCTTACCTCCTTGGTGACCAGGAAACTTCTAGACAGGTCAGCGTGGCACCATGCCGACGGTTGGCGACTCTATGGCGTGTCGGGCGTCCGCAGCAACACAATCCGCCGGACCCGGCACGATGTGTCGGCAATGAAACATGTCGCTGTCAAGGGCGTACGGCCGTCGCACAGCAGGTTTCACCGGTGTGCGAATCGGTCGAAGGGTTACGTTCGAGGCGAGTTGACCGAGAGCCGCAAAGTGACCATACACACATCCGGCCGGACCTTGTCGGGCAAGGTCCGGCCGGATGCGAGTGATTGACGCGCCTTGTTGACGTATCGCCTTTACGAAAAGGTGACTTAGCGGCCGCCCGCCGTTCCGGCTCAGCCGATCAGCGTGTCGAGGTCCACGTGGTCCAGGCCGTGCGCCTCGGCGACCTCCTTGTAAACGACCTTGCCGTCATGGGTGTTGAGGCCCTTGGCCAGCGCGGCGTCCCGGCGCAGCGCCTCCGCCCAGCCGTTGTTCGCGAGCGACACGATGTACGGGAGCGTGGCGTTGGTGAGCGCGTAGGTGGAGGTGTTGGGCACCGCGCCGGGCATGTTGGCGACGCAGTAGAAGACCGACTCGTGGACCCGGAAGGTCGGCTCGGCGTGGGTGGTGGGCCGGGAGTCCTCGAAGCAGCCGCCCTGGTCGATCGCGATGTCGACAAGGACACTTCCCGGCTTCATCCGGGAGACCAGCTCGTTGGTGACGAGCTTCGGGGCCTTGGCGCCGGGGATGAGCACCGCGCCGATCACGAGGTCGGCCTCCAGGCAGGCCTTCTCCAGCTCGAAGGAGTTGGAGACCACCGTCTGGATCTTGGTGCCGAAGACCTTGTCGGCCTCCTTGAGCTTGTTGATGTCCTTGTCCAGCAGGGTCACGTGGAAGCCCATGCCGATGGCGATCTGGGCGGCGTTCCAGCCGGAGACCCCGCCGCCGATGACGACGGCCCTGGCGGCGAGCACACCGGGGACGCCGCCGGGCAGCACACCGCGGCCGCCGTTGGCGCGCATCAGGTGGTAGGCGCCGACCTGCGGGGCGAGCCGGCCGGCGACCTCGGACATGGGCGCGAGCAGCGGCAGCGCACGGCTCGGCAGCTCGACGGTCTCGTAGGCGATGGCCGTGGTGCCGGACTCCAGGAGCGCGTCGGTGCACTCCTTGGACGCGGCCAGGTGCAGGTAGGTGAAGAGGGTCTGGTCCTTGCGCAGCCGGTGGTACTCCTCCGCGACGGGCTCCTTGACCTTCAGCAGCAGGTCGGCGGTGGCCCACACCTCGTCGGCGGTGTCCAGGATCGTGGCGCCGGCGGCGGTGTACTCGTCGTCCGGGATCGACGAGCCGACCCCGGCCCCGCGCTCGATGACGACCTGGTGGCCGTGACGCACCAGCTCGTGGACGCCGGCCGGGGTGATGGCCACCCGGAACTCGTTGTTCTTGACCTCGCGGGGGATGCCGACCTTCACGTCGATCACGGTCCTTGGCTCAGAGGGTGTGGGGGCATGACAGCACATACCCGGCATACGGGGTACACCAGGAGACACCGCAGGAGAACCGGCGGCAGAGCCAGTTTAATGAAGGCGTTCCGAGTGTCTAGCCTTTCATTGCATCAATCTTTCGGTGACCCAGTACGGATTTCGTAGGTGTTAGCACCCTGTTCCGGCTCGGAGTCGGGCTCCGAGGGGGGCGCGGCCTCCTCACCCAGCATGCGCTCGGCCGCCGCCCGGTGCAGGCTCGCGGCGGTGGAGTCGCCGAGCCGCTCCAGCGTGTCGGCCAGCCGGAGCTGGAGCGCCGCCTGGAGCCGGGCGTCCTCGGCACGGCGCGCCCACTCCACCGCCTCCTGGCAGGTGCGCAGCGATTCCTCCGGGCGTCCGGCGTACTCCTGCACCCGGGCGAGTTCGCTCAACGCCCGTGCCTGCGCGGCCACATCGCCGTTCTTTCGGTGGCCGGAAACAGCCGCCCGCCAGGCCCTGAGCGCCTCGCCGTAACGGCCCGCGTAGGTGTGGGCGCCGGCGATACGGCCGTAGAGCCGGGCGGCCTCGGCGCGCTCGTCACGGGCCAGGCGCTGGGCGAGGGCGCGGCCGAACCAGTCGGCGGCCCGGTCGTAGTCCCCCAGCTCCTGATGCGCACCGCCTACGGATTCCATCGCGCGACCGGTGGCGTAGGGGTCATGTGCTCTGCGTCCGGCGTCCAGAGCGGACCGATAGCGCACCAGCGCATCCCTGGTACGCCCGGTCTGGGCGTCCAGGTCGCCCAGGTTCAGCAGGGCGGCGGCCTGCTCCCGGGGCAGGTCGCGGCGCTCGGCGACGTCGAGGACGAGCCGGTGGATGCCGTACAGGTCGGGGGCCGCGGCCCGGGTGCCGAAGTGCGCCACCATGGCCTTGACCAGCTGGGCCATCAGGCGGCGGGCCAGGGTGTCCAGCTCGCCGTCGGCGACCGCGGCGCGGGCTGCGGCCAGCAGGGCGGGGCGCCGGGCGCGCAGCCAGTCGGCGGCGGCCCGGGGGGTGGGGAAGCGCAGCTCGTGAGGGAGCGCCTGGAGCTTCTCGCGGGCCTGCGGGTTGTCGGTCTCGGTGATCGCCCGGCAGGACTGCAGCAGCCGTACCGTGCGCTCCAGCATCCGGGCGCGGGCCAGCTGGAGCTCGCCGGTCCGCTCCTGGCTCTCGGCCATGGCCCGGATCAGCGGGTGCAGGCAGCCCGGGACCTCGTACTGGGGCAGGGGGGAGGGCGCTACGTGCAGCAGACCGAGGCGGACCAGTTCGTCCAGGGTGGTGCGGGCGGTGTCGACCGAGCAGCCGGCCAGGGCCGAGGCGGTGTGCGGGTCGACCAGGCCGGCCGGGGCCAGACTGAGCAGCCGCAGTATCCGGGCGGCCTGGGCGGGCAGCTGGCCGTGCACGAACCGGAAGACCCGGGCCAGGGCGCTGCTGTCGTCGGCGTCCGCGTGCAGGCGTTTGGCGAGGTCGGAGACTGCCGCCTGAGGGCGGGCGGCCAGCCAGCCGCCGGCCAGGGTCAGCGCGGCGGGGTGCGCCTGGCACACCTCCACCAGCGCCTCGGCGGACCGCGGGTCGACGGTGATGCGGACCGAGCCGGTGTAGCGGGCGAGCAGCTCCACGGCCGACTTGGTGTCCAGGCCGCCCAGGGTGCACGGGCGGACGTCCGAGATCCCGGTGAGCGGGCCGCCGGAGACGGCGACGGCCAGGCAGTCGGGGGTGTCCGGGAGCAGCGCGTCGACCTCGTCGGCGCCCGGGGCGTCGTCCAGCAGGAGCAGCATCCGGCGGTCGGCGAGGGCGGTGCGCAGGGCGTGGGTGAGGTCGTCCTCGGCGGCGCCGGGCGGGGTGGGCAGTCCGAGCGCGGTGAGCAGGTCCCGGGCGGTGCGCTCGACGGGGACCGGGGTGCCGTCGGGCTCGGCGAGGCGGGCGCGCAGCACCCCGTCGGGGTAGTCGGCGGCGACCCTGCGGACCAGTTCCGCGGCGAGGGCGGTGCGTCCGGATCCGGGCCGGCCCGCGATCAGCAGAACACGGGCGCGGGGGGCCTTGCGGCCCGCGATGGTGTCCAGGCCCGCGCGCTCGATGTCCGCGCGCAGTTCCTTCAACTCCCTTGTGCGGCCCAGGAACTGGTCGTCCGGGGCCGCGGGCGCCGCCAGTCGTGCGCCGCCTGTGTCCACCGCCTGATCCGTCACGGGCCACACTCCCGTCCCACCGCACGCGCAAGCCCGCCGGGACTCCGGTTCGGGCGTTTCGGCTCACTCGCGTCGAGCCTAGTTCACGTGCGCGGACGTTCCCCGCGGAGCGCGGCGGACGCATCGCCCGATCGGATCAGGCGATGGTCACACCGGTACGCCCAAAGGGAGGATTCCGGCCCGGGCGAACGAATCCAGGGGCGGGCTCAGGACTCGAAGGGGCGGGCCGGCCAGGGCGCGTCGGCCGGGCGCAGGGCGTCGAGACCGTCGCCCGCGCGGGCGGCGACCAGCGAGAGGACGCCCGTCACGAGGCAGGTGTTGTGCAGGTCGCCGGCGAGCACCAGGCGGACCAGCTCGTCGACCGGCACGCGCGCGTACTCCAGGTCGGTCTCCTCGTGCTCCGACTCGAAGCGGTCCCCCTCGGCCTCCGCCAGATCACGGGCGAGGAAGACCCGTACGGCCTCGTCGCAGCCGCCGGGGGTGGTGTACAGGTCGGTGAGCACCCGCCAGTCCTCGGCCTTGACGTGGGCCTCCTCGTACAGCTCGCGCTGGGCCGCGTGCAGCGGGTTCTCGCCGGGGACGTCGAGCAGGCCGGCCGGGATCTCCCAGAGCTTCTGCCGGACCGGGTGCCGGTACTGGCGGATGAGCAGCACGCGGTCCTCCTCGTCGAGGGCGAGGACGGCGACGGAGCCGGGGTGGACCTGGTAGTCGCGGCGGACCACCGTGCCGTCGGGCATGACCACCTCGTCCGTGCGGACGGAGGTCTTGTTGCCCACGAAGGGGGTCTCCGTCGCCCGGATCTCCCACTCCTCGGGGGTGTCCTTGATCGTCATGCCGTGCCGCCCTTCCACGCGCCTGCCACCTGCTGAGAAGAAAACCGGGGTGCTCACCCGTGAAGGTGTGCGCCCCGGCCACCGTACAACCGGTGTGTTACTTCGCATTCCCCTGCTCGACGGCGCCCTGCCGGCGCGCGACCGCGGCCTTCACCAGGCCCGCGAAGAGCGGGTGCGGGCGGGTCGGGCGGGAGCGCAGCTCCGGGTGGGCCTGGGTGGCGACCAGGTAGGGGTGGACGTCGCGCGGGTACTCGACGTACTCGACGAGCTTGCCGTCCGGGGAGGTGCCGGAGAACAGGATGCCGGCCTTCTTCTCCAGTTCGGCGCGGTAGGCGTTGTTGACCTCGTAGCGGTGCCGGTGCCGCTCCTCGACGTACTCCTTGCCGTCGTACACCTCGCGCACGATGGAACCCTCGGCCAGCTTCGCCGGGTACATGCCCAGCCGCATGGTGCCGCCCATGTCGCCCTCGCCCGCGACGATGTCCAGCTGCTCGGCCATGGTGGAGATGACCGGGTGGCCGGTGGCGGAGTCGAACTCGGTGGAGTTGGCGTCCGGGATGTCGGCCAGGTTGCGGGCGGCCTCGATCACGATGCACTGCAGGCCCAGGCAGAGGCCGAGCAGCGGGATCCGGTTCTCGCGGGCGTAGCGGATGGCGCCGACCTTGCCGAGCACGCCGCGGTCGCCGAAACCGCCGGGGATGCAGATGCCGTCGACGTCGGACAGCTGCGCGGCGGCACCCGCCGGGGTCTTGCAGTCGTCCGAGGTCACCCACTTGATCTTCACGCGGGCCCGGTTGGCGAAACCGCCGGCGCGCAGCGCCTCGGTGACCGACAGGTAGGCGTCGGGCAGGTCGATGTACTTGCCGACCAGCGCGAGGGTGATCTCGTGGTCGGGGTTGTGGACGCGGTCGAGCAGGTCGTCCCAGGTCCGCCAGTCCACGTCGCGGAACGGCAGGTCCAGCTTGCGGACGACGTAGGCGTCCAGGCCCTCGCCGTGCACGGTCTTCGGGATGTCGTAGATCGAGCGGGCGTCCGGGCAGGCGACGACCGCGGCCTCGTCGACGTCGCACATCAGCGAGATCTTGCGCTTGATGGCGGTCGGCACCTCGCGGTCGCAGCGCAGCACGATCGCGTCCGGCTGGATGCCGATGTTGCGCAGCGCGGCCACCGAGTGCTGGGTGGGCTTGGTCTTCAGCTCGCCGGACGGGCCGATGTAGGGCAGGAGCGAGATGTGGACCACGAAGACGTTGTCCCGGCCGACCTCGTGGCGGACCTGGCGCACGGTCTCCAGGAACGGCAGCGACTCGATGTCGCCGACCGTGCCGCCGACCTCCGTGATGACGACGTCGACCTCGTCGGTCGCCATGCGCCGGATGCGGTGCTTGATCTCGTTGGTGATGTGCGGGATGACCTGGACGGTGTCGCCCAGGTACTCGCCGCGCCGCTCCTTGGCGATCACCGTCGAGTAGACCTGACCCGTGGTGACGTTGGCGGAGCCGTCCAGGTCGCGGTCGAGGAAGCGCTCGTAGTGACCGATGTCCAGGTCGGTCTCGGCGCCGTCGTTGGTGACGAACACCTCACCGTGCTGGAAGGGGTTCATCGTGCCGGGGTCGACGTTCAGGTAGGGGTCGAGCTTCTGCATCACGACGCGCAGGCCCCGTGCCTTGAGCAGCATGCCCAGGCTGGAGGCCGTCAGGCCCTTGCCGAGCGAGGAGGCGACACCCCCGGTGACGAAGATGTGCTTGGTCGTCGTGGCTGTGCTGTTTCGGAAAGCATGCGGCGGCATGGCCAAGAGGGGGCTCCCGTGGTCGCGGTCTGTCGTGCGGTACGGCGGCCGTCCGGGTGTTTCCGGGGGTGGTGCCGTCGCTGCGGTTCGGGGGTTTCGCGCCCACCGGTCCACGGGCTACCAGGGTATCAGCGCCTCGCAGAGATGGCTTCCGGCCACGTTCCGTACACACGTCGGCACAACGGGGGGTCCTGCTTACCGGCTTTTCACTCAGCGCTCACCCGTTCGGCTCACACGGGTTGCCCGGAGCGGCACGCAGATCATCTACGTGCGTCGTATCCTGCTCGGACACTCGCTGCCGAGCCAGCCCGTCCGGAAAAAACGGCACACCCCCGCCCGTACTCCCGGAACAACGAGAGCCCGGCAGTTCGTTGAGCTATGACTGTCGTTTTGCCTCAGGGCATGGCGGGCTGCTTTGCTTCACCGCTCAACGACGTACAACAACAACCCCCCTTGACCGCACTAGCGACAGCCCCCTTTCTGTCTGGGGGGTGACGTGGCCGTTCGACTGGAGTTGCACGTGGCCGGGCGCATCGAAGACTACGCACTCATCGGAGACATGCAGACCGCTGCCCTGGTCTGCCGGGACGGCACAGTCGACTGGCTGTGCCTGCCCCGCTTCGACTCGCATGCCATCTTCGCCGGTCTGCTCGGCACCGAGGAACACGGTTTCTGGCGGCTCGGCCCGGCGCACGCGGCCGACTCCGAGCCGCCGACCGCGGCGCGCCGCACCTACCGGGGCGACTCGCTGATCCTGGAGTCGGAGTGGGACACCCCGCGCGGCACGGTCCGGGTCATCGACTTCATGCCGCCGCGTGACGGCGCGCCCCAGCTGATCCGCATCGTCGAGGGCGTCACCGGCCGGGTGCCGATGCGCTCGGTGCTGCGCATGCGGTTCTCCTACGGCCGGGTCGTGCCCTGGGTGCACAAGCACGACGGCCGCACGGTCGCCGTCGCGGGGCCCGACTCGGTGTGGTTCGACACCTCGGCGGAGACCTACGGCAAGGCGCTGACCACCTACGCGGACTTCACGGTGGCCCCCGGCGACCGGATCGCGTTCACGATCTCCTGGGAGCCCTCGCACAAGCAGCCGCCCGCGCTGCCGGAGCCGGAGCAGTCCCTCCAGGCGACCGAGGACTTCTGGCGCGACTGGGTCGAGCACTGTACGTACCACGGCCCGTACCGGGAGGCCGTGATCCGCTCGCTGATCACGCTGAAGGCCCTCACGTACGCCCCCACCGGCGGCATCGTCGCCGCGCCGACGACGTCCCTGCCCGAGGACATCGGCGGTGTCCGCAACTGGGACTACCGCTACACCTGGCTGCGCGACGCGGCGATCACCCTGTCCTCGCTGCTGCGCACCGGCTACCGCGAGGAGGCCCGCGCCTGGCGCGAGTGGCTGCTGCGCGCGGTCGCCGGCGACCCGGAGAACCTGCAGATCATGTACGGCATCGCGGGCGAGCGCGAGCTGGGCGAGGCCGAGCTGGACTGGCTGCCCGGTTACGAGAACTCCGCGCCCGTCCGGGTGGGCAACGGCGCCGCGCACCAGCTCCAGCTGGACGTCTACGGCGAGGTCACCGAGGCCCTGCACCTGGCCCACATGACCGGTCTGGCCCGCAACGACTACGCCTCGCTGCTCCAGCTCAAGCTCATCCGGTACCTGGAGGACCACTGGGACGAGCCGGACGAGGGCATCTGGGAAGTGCGCGGCCCGCGCCGGCACTTCGTGCACTCCAAGGTGATGGCCTGGGTCGCCGTGGACCGGACGATCAAGCTCATCGAGTCCGGGGACGCGGACGGCCCGCTGGAGCGCTGGAAGGAGCTGCGCGACGACATCCACCGGGACGTCTGCGAGCGCGGCTACGACAAGGAGCGCAACACCTTCACGCAGTCGTACGGCTCGCAGGAGCTGGACGCGTCGCTGCTGCTGATCCCCCAGATGGGGTTCCTGCCTCCGGACGACAAGCGGGTCATCGGCACCATCGAGGCGATCCAGCGCGAGCTGTCCACCTCGGACGGCTTCATCCTGCGCTACCCGACCTCGGGCGGCGACGAGGGCGTCGACGGGCTCCCCGGTGACGAGGGCGCCTTCCTGGCCTGCTCGTTCTGGATGGCCGACGACCTCGCGATGATCGGCCGCGTCGACGAGGCCCGCAGGCTCTTCGAGAAGCTCCTCGCGCTGCGCAACGACCTCGGGCTGCTCGCCGAGGAGTGGGACCCGCGGCTGAAGCGGCAGGTGGGGAACTTCCCGCAGGCGTTCAGCCACGTGCCGCTGATCGACACGGCACTGCGGCTGACCGCGTCCGGGGCGTACGGCGGGTAGCCGCCGCGCGGCGGGCGGGCGCCGTCGGCTGCGGGATCCGAAGGTGTCGTGGAGGCGTTCGCCCAGGTAGCGTCCGCCCCATGGACAGCGGGACGGGCAGCGGGTTCGACACCCAGGGCGGCGGGATCACCGTGCAGCGGGCGCTTGAGCTGCCCGGGCTGCGCAGCGGGCTCCCGGAGATCCTGGCCTGCGCGGACCGGCTGGGCCGGACCGTGCGCTGGGTGCACGCGGGCGAGGTGCCGAACATCGCCTCGCTGCTCAAGGGCGGCGAGCTGCTGCTCACCACCGGCTACGGCCTGGGCACCCGGCCCACCGACCAGCGGGCGTTCGTGCGCACCCTCGCCGAGCGGGGCATCGCCGCCCTGGTGGTGGAGCTGGGCCCGCGTTTCTCCCGGCTGCCCGCCACGCTCGTCGACACCGCCCGGGCCACCGGGCTGCCGCTCGTCGTGCTGCACCGCGAGGTGCCCTTCGTCACGGTGACGGAGGAGATCCACACCGAGATCGTCAACCACCACTACACGCTCCTCCAGCGCGCCGAGGAGGTGCACCGCCGCTGCACCGAGGCCCTGCTGGGCGGCGGCGGGGTGCCGCAGGTGCTGGCCATCCTGGCCGACTTCAGCGGCAACCCGGTCTTCCTGGAGACCACCGACGGCCAGTTGCTGTACGCCGCCGGGGCGGGTCCCGAGGGCGCGGATCCGCTCCAGGTGTGGGAGGGGCTGCGCGGCCAGCACCGGGACGCGCCGCCGCCGACCGGGTCCGTCCTGGTGGACGTGCCGGGCGGCGGACCCGGCACGGGCTCGGTGCGGGCCCGGCTGGTCCTGCTGCCGGTGCGCGGCCCCCTCGCTCCCGTCCACCGCATCGCCGCCGAACGCGCCGCCGGGATCGTGGCCGTGGTGCTGATGCAGGCCCGCCAGGAGGAGGAGCTGGCGGCCCGCGGGCGCGGCGACTTCCTGACCGACCTCGCCGAGGGCCGCATCACCCCGGCGGACGCCCCGGCCCAGGCCCGGGTCCTCGGCTTCAAGCCGGGCGGCGGCCCGCTGCTGCCCGTGGTCATGCGGATCGCCGACTCCCTCGCGCCGGGCTCCCCGGGCGGCGGCTGGGCCGTGCTGGCCCGGGCGGTCGGCGAGGAGCTGGCGGCGGTGGGCGTCCCGGTCCTGCTGGGCGTACGGCCGGTCGAGGGGCGGGTGCCGCTGCTGCTGGGCCTGCGCTCGGAGGCGGAGCGGACGACGGTCGCGGACCGGGTCGCGGCGGCGCTGCGGGCGGGCGTGGAGCGCGCCGGGATGCGGCGTCCCGGGGCCGCCGCGCCGGTCGTGGTGGTCGGGGCCGCCGGCGGCTGGGCGGCGGCCTCGGCCGGGCTGCGGCACGCGGCGGAGACGGCGACGGCCGCCCAGGGCCTCTCCGACCGCCCCTGGTACGACGCCCGCCGCCTCGACATCGACCTGCTGCTGTGGCGGCTGCGCGACCACCCCGACCTCGCCGCGTTCGTGGACCGTGCGATCGGCCCGCTCCGCGAGCACGACCACCGCTCCCGGCCGCCGTTGCTGCCCACCCTGGAGACCTATCTGGCGCACGCCGGCCGCAAGGCGGAGACGGCCCGCGAACTGCACCTCAACCGGCAGACCCTCTACAACCGCCTCGCCAGGATCGGGGAGTTGCTGGGCACCGACCTCGACGACCCGCAGGTGGTCCTGGCGTTGAGCCTGGCGCTCAGGGCCCGCAGGCACGTCTCCTAGGGCAGCGGCCCGGCGCTCAGGGCCCGCAGGCACGTCTCCTAGGGCAGCGGCCCGGCGCTCAGGGCCCGCAGGCACGTCTCCTAGGGCAGCGGCCCGGCGCTCAGGG
>NZ_JBEYJU010000131.1:0-19419 GCF_040703965.1 Streptomyces sp. NPDC006655
TCATCGCGGCCACCGCGCTGACCACAGCCCGTACCGTGGTCACCCACGACAAGCGGGCCCACTTCGACGACCTTCCCGGGGTTCGGGTACGTCAGGTGTGACAGGCCGTTGGCAGGCGGCCGAGGGTTTCGACGCCGTTGCGGGCGGCCTCGTGGGGGCCAAGGGACGTCGGGCGGGAATGTCGGTCCGCACCCCCCGTACGCGCGGCCTTTGAGTCAGGGGTTACTCACCGTGCCGAGTGTCTTTCAATGGAGCGTGCGATCGCACCAGCGGTTCAGGAGCGTACGGTCATCTCCTACGGCGAGCAGTCCCGCGCCGGTGCATCGCCGGTAGTCCTCAACCACGTCGGCCAGCCCGGTAGTTGTCGACGCGTCGGGCGCGGGCGAGGCAGGCGTGTTGGAGTTTCCCCCACGAAGTCAGCGGCGGTCAACGAGGACGTCGGCGGAGGAGCGGGGTGGGCGTAGTGGCCCCCCGGGCCGATGGGCGCCCAGCCGTCGCCCGAGGGCCCGCCTCACCGCCACCCGCACTGGTCGTCCCGCGACCGACCCGTGCGTTTGTCAGGAGCCAGCAGCCACGCTCACGGTCAGATGGCTGTGCAACGAGGCCGGCCGTGCCCCTCTCAGGCGTGGCGCGGGCGAGGCAGCAAGGCGAACGCGCTCTCCGCAATCGAGGTCAGGCGGTCGGGGCTGTGGCCGTACGCGCCTACGACATCGCTCCCGCGGATGACGGTCAGCAGAAGGTACGCGAGGTCGTCGGGATCCGCGTCGGGGTCGATGTCGCCGTTGCGCTGCGCCGCTCGCACACACTCGGCCACCGCCGCCCGGACCACGGAGAAGCAGTCGTTGGCCAGGCGTTTCACCTCGGGGTCGGAAGCGCCGATCTCCAGGGCCATCTTGGCGGCGAAGCAGGCTGCCCCCGCCCGGTCAGAGGCGGGGGGTACGTCGGCGGCGAGTGGCACCCCGTGGACGGCGCGGAGCAAGTACGCGTGCAGTCGTTCCAGGGCGCCCTCGTCCGGCCCGTCGAGCATCTTCCGCGGACCCTGCCCCAGCCGGGCGAAGTAGCCGGCCATCGCCTCCAGCAGCACGCCGTGCTTGCCGTCGAACGCGGCGTAGAGGCTGCCGCGGCCCAGGCCGGTGGCGGCGCTGATGTCGTCGACACTCGTGCCGTTGTAGCCCGAGGCGCGGAACTGCCGCTCGGCGGCATGCAGGACGTGATCGCGGTCAAAGCTTCGTGGTCTCGCCATGCATAGAAGGTAAAGCCGACCCAGGCTTATTGACAACTTAGTACAGAACCGCCTAGGTTTTCGACTGTTCAGTACACAACCGTCCTGAGCTCCCCGGACAGGCTTGGTTCGGGCTTGCGGGACCGGTGCGGACCGAGTCGGCCTGAGCGCAGGCGACCTCGCGCAGCGCCCGACGAAGTCATGACCACAACCGAAGGAACCACCATGCAGACAGCTCCACGAGTGGCCCTCGTGACGGGCGCCTCCTCCGGGATCGGGCGGGCGGCGGCGCTCGCCCTCGTGGGGGCCGGCTTCGCGGTGGTCGGAACGAGCCGCAACGCGGCGAAAGCGGAGCCGCTCGCCGGGGTGACGTTCCTCGATCTCGACGTGGCCGACGACAAGTCGGTCCGCTCGCTGGTCGGGGAGGTGATCGATCGGTTCGGCCGGATCGACGTCCTGGTCAACAACGCAGGCGTGGGCGCGGTCGGCGCCGGCGAGGAGAGCTCGATCAACCAGGCCAAGGAGGTCTTCGACATCAACGTCTTCGGCGTGATGCGGATGGCCAACGCAGTGTTGCCGCACATGCGTGCCCAGGGCAGTGGCCGCGTGGTCAACGTCTCCTCGGTACTCGGTCTGATCCCAGCCCCCTTCATGGCCGTCTACGCCGCCACCAAGCATGCGGTGGAGGGCTACTCCGAGTCCATCGACCACGAGCTTCGCGAGCACGGCGTGCGGATGCTGCTGATCGAGCCGGCCTACACGAAAACGAGTTTCGAGGCGAGCAGCATGGCACCTGACTTGCCCCTGCCGGTCTACGCCGCACAGCGGGAGGTCTCCCGGGACGTGCTGGCCACGGCCGTGCGCAACGCCGACGGCCCGCACGTTGTCGCGAAGGTGATCGTCGCCGCCGCCACCGACTCCAAGCCCAAGCTCCGGTACACCGCCGGCTCGATGGCCAGACGCGTCAGCGTCCTGCGCCGGATCGTGCCCTCGCGCACCTTCGACGGACAGATTCGCAAGCTCAACCGACTGGCCGGCTGACCCCGCTGTACGGGGCGGCGCCCGAGGAGACGTACATGTCCGAACCAGAGACACCGAAGCCGGCATCAGCGTCTCCCGTCCTACCGCTGTTGGACGCTCCGCGGACCGTCATCATGACCGTGGACGACGATCCCGGGGTGTCCCGGGCCGTCGCCCGTGACCTGCGGCGGCGCTACGGCAAGTCGTACCGGATCGTGCGCGCGGAGTCCGGTGAGTCCGCGCTGGAGGCGCTGCGGGAGCTGAAGCTGCGCGGTGATCTGGTCGCGGTGATCCTGGCCGACTACCGGATGCCGCAGATGAACGGCATCGAGTTCCTCGAACAGGCCCTGGACATCTATCCGGGCGCCCGGCGCGTGCTGCTGACCGCGTACGCGGACACGGACGCGGCGATCGACGCGATCAACGTCGTCGACCTCGACCACTACCTCCTCAAGCCGTGGGACCCGCCGGAGGAGAAGCTCTACCCGGTCCTCGACGATCTCCTGGAGGCGTGGCGATGCAGTGACTTCCGGCCGGTGCCCGCCACCAAGGTCGTCGGTCACCGGTGGTCGGCCCGCTCCTCGGACGTCCGGGAGTTCCTGGCCCGCAACCAGGTGCCGTACCGCTGGTACTCGACGGACGAGCCCGAGGGCCAGCGGCTGCTGGCCGCGGCGGGGCAGGACGGGCAGCGGCTGCCGGTGGTGATCACGGCGGACGGTACGGCGCTCGTCGAGCCGGAGGTGCCCGAACTGGCCGCGCACGTGGGGCTGGCGACGACGCCCACGGCCGACTTCTACGACCTGGTCGTCATCGGCGGCGGCCCGGCCGGGCTGGGCGCGGCCGTGTACGGGGCCTCGGAGGGCCTGCGTACGGTGCTCGTGGAGCGGTCGGCGACCGGCGGGCAGGCCGGGCAGAGTTCGCGGATCGAGAACTATCTGGGCTTCCCGGACGGGGTGTCCGGCGGCCAGCTCACCGACCGGGCGCGACGCCAGGCCACGAAGTTCGGCGCCGAGATCCTCTCCGCGCGTGAGGTGACCGGTCTGGAGAGCAGCGGTGCGGCGCGGCTCGTACGGTTCGCGGACGGGTCGCAGATCGCGGCGCACAGCGTGATCCTGGCGACCGGTGTGTCGTACCGGAAGCTGGAGGCGCCGGGTGCTGACGAGCTGTCGGGCCGCGGGGTGTTCTACGGGTCCGCGCTCACCGAGGCCGCCGCCTGCCAGGGCCACGACGTGTACGTCGTCGGCGGCGCCAACTCGGCGGGACAGGCGGCGATGTACCTGTCCAGGGGCGCCAAGTCGGTCACCCTGCTGGTGCGCGGAGCGGACCTCACCGCGTCGATGTCGCACTACCTGATCCAGCAGATCGCCGAGTCGCCGAACATCTTCGTACGGGCCCACACGGTCGTCGAGGCCGCGCACGGCGACAACGACCTGGAACAGCTGACGCTGCGCGACACGACGAGCGGGCAGACCGAACGGGTCGACGCGCAGTGGCTGTTCGTGTTCATCGGGGCGGCCCCGCTGACCGACTGGCTGGAGGGCACGGTGCTGCGGGACGAGCACGGGTTCATCCTGGCCGGGCCCGACCTGACCGCCGACGGGCGGCCACCGGCGGGCTGGGAGCTGGACCGGCCGCCGTACCACCTGGAGACCAACATCCCCGGCGTGTTCGTCGCCGGGGACGCGCGCGCGGAGTCCGCGAAGCGGGTCGCGTCCGCCGTCGGAGAGGGAGCCATGGCCGTGATGCTCGTCCACCGGTATCTGGAGCAGTCATGAGCGGACAGCCGATGCCGTGCGACGCTGCGGAGATCCGTTCCCTCTTCCTGTTCGAGAAGCTCAGCGCCGAGCAGCTCGACAGGCTGTGCGGCGAGGGACGGGTCGAACTGTTCGACCCCGGGCCGGTGTTCACCGAGGGTGACCCGGCGACCTGCCTGTACGTGATGATCGAGGGCACGGTCGTCATGTCGCGCCGGGTGGGCGGCGACGACATCGAGGTGAGCCGCACCTCCCAGCCAGGGGTGTACGCGGGGGCCGTGATGGCGTACCTCGGGGACGGGAAACCGCAGCGGTACATGAACTCGCTGCGGGTGTCGGAGCCGACGCGGTTCTTCGTCCTGCCCGCCGAATCGTTCGCGAACCTCATCCACGAGTGGTTTCCGATGGCGGTCCATCTCCTGGAGGGGCTCGCCCTCGGTTCGCAGACCTTTCAGCGGGCCGTCGGGCAGCGCGAACGGCTGCTGGCGCTGGGCTCGTTGTCCGCCGGGCTCACCCATGAGCTCAACAACCCGGCCGCGGCGGCCGTACGGGCCACCTCGGCGCTCAGGGACCGGGTCGCGCACATGCGCAACAAGCTCGGTGTCATCGCCTCGGGCCCCTACCACGGCGACGCCCTGAAGGCCCTGGTCGAGCTCCAGGAGCGTACGGCCGAGCGGGTCTCCAAGGCGCCGGCACTGAGCCCGCTCGAAGCGTCCGTCCGGGAGGACGAACTCGCCGACTGGCTGGACGACCACGGTGTCCAGAACGGCTGGCAGATCGCGCCGGCCTTCGTGCAGGGCGGTCTCGACGTCGACTGGCTGGAGCAGATCGCGGCGGCCGTCGACGAACAGGAAGCCCTGCAGAGTGCCATCGAGTGCCTGAACTACACGGTCGAAGCCGAGCTGTTGATGTCCGAGATCGAGGACTCCACCACCCGTATCTCGCACCTCGTCGACGCAGCCAAGCAGTACTCGCAGCTGGACCGCGCGCCCTACCAGGTCGCCGATGTGCACGAACTCCTCGACAGCACGCTGCTGATGCTGTCGGGCAAGATCGGTCCCCAGGTCAAGGTCGTGAAGGAGTACGACCGTTCGGTGCCGAGGATTCCGGCCTACCCGGTCGAACTGAACCAGGTGTGGACCAACCTGATCGACAACGCCGTCTCCGCCATCAAGGGCGCGGGCGGCGAAGGGACGCTGACCGTACGCACCGCTGTGGTGCACGACCGGCTGCTGGTGGAGTTCCGCGACACGGGCCCGGGAGTGCCGGCCGAGATCCGCGGCCGGATCTTCGACCCGTTCTTCACCACCAAACCGGTGGGCGAGGGCACCGGGCTGGGGCTCGACATCTCCTGGCGGATCGTCGTCAACAAGCACCACGGTGACCTGAAAGTCGAGTCCGTACCCGGCGACACCCGCTTCCAGGTGCTGCTCCCCCTCACCGCCGCCGCCGACCCGGCCCAGGAGCCGTCATGACCAAGGGGAACACCCGCGCCGGGCTGCGGGTCATGCGACCGCGCCTCTTTGCACCTGAGCAACTTCACAAGCCAGCGAAACAAGGAGAATGCCCGCATTGCGGCATTCTCTTTCCCTGAAAGGACAGAACCATGGAACGCGACGAGTCTCCCGACGCGACGTACGCGAGAACCTGGAGCGACGGCCGCGGCGAGGTGCGGTTCTTCACCCGGGCCGATGGCTCGCGGCTGCGCTACTACACGGTGGGCACCGGCCCCGCCCTCGTTCTGATGCACACCGTGCGCGGCCAACTCGACTACTTCCAGCGGGTGATCCCACTGTTGTGGGACCACTACACGGTCTACGCGCTGGATCTGCCCGGGATGGGGTGGTCCGACATCGTCCCTGGCGCACAGTACGAGGAGCCGCAGCTGCGGGCCGCGGTCGTCGAATTCGTCCGCGGACTGGACCTCCACGACGTCACCCTGTCGGGCGAATCGCTCGGGGGCGCCCTGTCCCTGTCGGCATCGATCGACCTGAAGGACCGGATCAGCCGGGTCGTGGCGTTCAACAGCTACGACTACCCCCAGGGCGGGGAGCGGGGAAACTGGATCGCCCGCCTCATCATCTCCAGCGTGCGGATGCCCGTGGTGGGCCCCTTCTTCGCCACCCAAGAGCCGCGGCCCGTCTTTCGCGCAATTCTGCAGGGCGGCTACGTCGACGAGACCAAGCTGCCCGAGGACTTCATCACCGAGCTACTGAGGAGCGGCCGCCGCAAGGGCTACGACAAAGTGGCCCGAGGGATCTTCCGCAGCCTCAAGGGATTCGACCGGGCCCGCGAACGCTATCCCCGCGTGTCGGCATCCGTCACTCTCGTCTACAGCGAGAACGACTGGTCCCGGGCCGCCGAGCGGGACCGCGTGGCCAACGCGCTGACGGACGTCCACCGCATCACCGTGCCCCGTACCGGCCACTTCTCCGCCTTGGAGCGCCCCGACGAGATGGCACGCATCCTGCTCGACGCAGCCTGACCCAAACGACCGGCACCCCCGGCTCATTCCCGACCAGACATGAGAAAGAGCCATGACTCAGGCCGTCCCCCACCTCGTCAACCGCCTTGTCATCGACACGGAGGATTCCTTCGACGACGTCCGCCGACGCTACGAATCGCTGGTACCCGCCATCGATTTCGCCGAACTCACCGAGGTGGTCGGCACAGGCGACCTCGCGGCGTTGCAGGCCTACATCGCCGCACACGCGCTGTCTGAACTGGTCAGAGGCTTCGTCGGGAGCGTGGTGAGCCGGGTCCCGTCAGAGGCGGTCGTGCCGGACCGCCCCCTCCGATGAGGGGCATCGCCGTCGGCGCAGCCTACTCGGGTTGACTTCGCCGACATCTGCGGGCCCGAAACCGTTCGAGCGGTTCGGGCTGCGGCGGCATGCTCGCCGCAAAATCGACATTCCGGGCATTGTCGGGGCGGGTGAGGGTCGACCTGTCGCACTTGACAACTCAGTACAGAACCGCCTAGGTTTCTGACAGTCCAGTACACAACGGTCCTGAGCTCACCGGACGGGCTGTGTGCACGCCTGGCGCGATTGAGGGCAACCCATGCCTTTGAACTCCTCCGTGCCCGCCCGGCGTTGCGACGCCTTCCAATCCGACAAGGCCCAGTCTGGTCCTCGCGACCCTGACGACGGCGAGTTTCACCGCCGTTCTGGATCTGGACATCACGAACGCCCCAGGCAGACCGGGGCCGGACTCTCCACAACAGCCCAAGGCGGTCACCGACCACGTCCTCGGCTTTCTGACCAGCTGACCCCTGCAACCACCCAGAACTCGAAGGGTTGACCGAACCATGACTGACAAGGAAAAGCAGGAGGCCATGGCTGTGACCACTCCTCCGTACGCGAGCGACGCACTGGCCGGGGGGACCGTCGACGCGGTGGTGATCGGCGGGGGCGCCTCGGGGCTGAACGGTGCACTGATCCTCGCCCGCTCCCGCCGCTCGGTCGTCGTGATCGACGGCGGCTCCCCGCGCAACGCGCCCGCGGAGGCCGTGCACGGCCTCATCGCCCTGGACGGCACCCCGCCGTCCGAGATCCTTCGACGGGGCCGGGAGCAGGTGCGCCAGTACGGCGGACGCGTCGTGTTCGGTGAGGTGGTCTCGGCCGAGTCCGCCGCCCCGTCGGCGGACGGGGACCTGAGGTTCACCGTCACCCTGGCCGACGGCCGCAGCGTCACCGCTCGCCGCATCCTGGTGGCCACCGGCCTGAAGGATGTGCTGCCCGAGGTGCCCGGCCTCGCCGAGCACTGGGGACACAGCGTGGTGCACTGCCCGTACTGCCACGGCTGGGAGGTGCGCGATGAACCCATCGGCATCCTCGCCACCGGCCCGGCCTCCATCGGCCATGCGTTGCTGTTCCGCCAGCTGACCGAGGACCTGACCTACTTCACCCACGGCACCGACCTGGACGAGGACAACCGCGCCCGCTTCGCCGCCCGCGGCATCCGCGTCATCGACACCCCGGTCACCGAGGTCCTCAGCGGCGATGACGGTGCCCTCGCCGGGGTGCGCCTGGCCGACGGGCAGGTCGTGGCCCGCCGCGTCCTCGCGGTCGCCCCGCAGATGCAGGCCCGCACCCATGGCCTGGAAGGGCTGGGCCTGCCGGTGCAGGACCTGCCGACGGGCCGCACTTTCGCCTCCGGTATCGACGGCACCACCGAGGTGCCGGGTGTGTGGGTGGCCGGCAACGTCACCGATCCGGTTGCCCAGGTCGGGGCCTCCGCAGCGGCCGGCGCACTGGCCGGCATCGACATCAACAAGATGCTGGCCATCGCGGACACCGACGCGGCCCTCCAGGGGATCGCCGAGGGAAGCCGACAAGGGGCCGCAGCGTGATCTTGAAGCCCGGAGATCTCAGCCCGTCATCCGCTCGCCTCACGGGCAGTCAAGTGATTCCGCGGGTCCGCCCCGTCCCTCTCAGGAGCTACTGATGTCCTTCCTTTTGAACACCCCCGTGGAGAAAATGACCGGGCCTTACGCGCGGCGCTGGTGGGCGCTGCTCGTGCTGTGCCTGAGCCTGCTGATCACGGTGATGGCGAACACGTCACTGATCGTCGCCGCCCCCGACATGACCACCGACCTGGGCCTGAGCAGCAGTGATCTGCAGTGGGTCGTCGACAGCTACACCGTTCCGTACGCGGCGCTGATGCTGGTGCTGGGCGCGATCGGCGACAAGTACAGCCGGCGCGGCGCGCTGGTGCTCGGTCTGCTGATCTTCGCCGGCGGTTCGGTGATGGGGAGCGTGGTCGACGAGACCTCGCTGGTCATCGTGGCCCGCGCGATCATGGGTATCGGTGCCGCAGTCGTGATGCCGGCCACGCTGTCCCTGGTGGTCGCGACCTTCCCCCGGAGCGAGCGGGCCAAGGCCATCACCGCCTGGGCCGCGACCTCCGGGCTGGCGGTAGCCTTCGGCCCGCTCGTCTCCGGCTGGCTGCTTGAGGACCACGCCTGGGGCTCGACCTTCCTGATCAACGTGCCGTTCGCCGTCCTCGCCGTGTGCGGCGCGCTCGCCCTGGTACCGCCGTCCAAGGCGGAGGGAATGGGCCGGATCGACTACGCCGGTGGTCTGCTGTCGATCGTCACCGTCGGCTCCCTGATCTACGCCGCCATCGAGGGCCCGCACTCCGGCTGGGACGCCGGCCCCGTCACCGCCGCCGTGGTCGCCGGCGTCGGTCTGGTCGCCTTCGTCGCCTGGGAACTGCGGCACCCGCACCCGATGCTGGACGTCCGGAAGTTCGCGCTGCGGCCCTTCACCGGCTCGATGCTCGCGGTGATGTTCTTCTTCTTCGGCATGTTCGCCGTGCTCTACTACGCGACGCAGTTCCTGCAGTTCGTCCTCGGTTACGACGCCCTGGACACGGGCCTACGGCTGCTGCCGCTGGGCGGGGCGGTGTTCCTCGGGTCCGCGGTGACCGGGGTGCTCGCCCCGAAGCTGGGGGTGAGGGTGATGGCCGTGACCGGCCTGGCCATCGGCACGGCGGGCATGTTTCTGCTCACCCAGATCGACAAAGGGTCGACGTACGGGGACTTCCTGGTGCCGCTGATGATGCTGGGCTTCGCGCTCGGTCTGGCCATCTCCCCGGCCACCGACACGATCATGGGCTCCTTCCCCGAATCCGAGCTGGGCGTCGGAGGCGGTGTCAACGACACCGCGCTGGAGCTGGGCGGGGCGCTGGGCATCGCGGTGCTGGGCTCGCTGCTGGGCACGGCCTACCGGGACGAACTGACCCACCTGGTGGGCAACCGGCTCCCGGCGGAGGCGATGGAGACCGCCAAGGACTCGGTCGGCGCCGGCCTGGCCATCGCGCAGCGGGTCGCGCAGGATCCCTCCGCCGGGCCCCAGCAGGCCCAGGCCGCCGTGGACGCCGTCCATCAGGCATTCGCCCACGGAGTCGCCCAGACCAGCCTCATCGGCGGGATCATCATGGCCGCCGGAACACTGATCGTCCTCGCGGTCCTGCCGGGCCGGCGCGGGTTCGCGAAGAAGGATGCCGAGCCGGGGGCCGGGACGACGGCGAGCGAGGCGGCGACTGTGCGGGAGCACACCGGGTCCCCCCGCTGAAGACACGCTGGCCAGGTCGGTCAGAAGCTCGGTGCCCGTCCGGACCGCGCGAGCTTTACTGCCTGAGGTCGATCGTGCGAACCGGCTGCCCTGTCGTGCGAGCGATGGTTTCGAAGTCGCGGTCGTAGTGGAGCAGGGTGAGTTCCGCTTCTTCCGCTGCTGCGGCCACCAGGAGGTCCACGGGGCCCGCGCTGCGGTGTTCCCCTTTGGCGGTCAGCTGTTCCTGGATGACGCGGGAGCGGCGGTAGACGCCGTCAGGCATGGGGCACCAGGTGTAGTGGGCGTCGAGTGCTGCTTTCAAGCGGGTGCGGTCCGTGGCGGAACGGGCCGAGTAGAGGACTTCCAGTTCGGTGAGGTCGCAGATCGCGACGAGGCCGGCGCCGATCCTGTCGTCCCATTCGGTCGTGTTCTGGCGGAGGAGGACGCGGGCGAGGGCGGAGGTGTCGATGAGGTAGTCGGCGACGGTCATGCGTCCGCTCCGGCGTCGCGGTCATCGCGTGCCGCGTGGGCGCTCGTGGGGCGGTATGCGCGCTTGTCCATCAGTAGGTCGACGTCCAGAGCGCCCTCGGCCACCAGTTCGCGAGCTTCGTCGAGTGCCCGCAGGCGCCGGTAGCGGGCCGTGACTTCCCGCAGCGCCGTGTTGATAGTGTCGCGTTTGGTGGAGGTGCCGAGCTCTCTGGCTGCCTCTTCCAGCGCCTCATCGTCGAGATCGATGACCGTACGGCTCATGGCGACCTTCTCCGCTCGAGTGTATCGAACTCAGTATATCAAGGTACAAGATCTTTTGTATATTCCATTTGTTGGCGCGCAACCGTTCGGGTGGGCCAGGGCCTGGCCGATCGGCGGGGAGTGGACACCGGACAGGCCCACTCCTGGGACGCCAACGAGAGCAACAACAAGGAGTTCAACCCCGACAACACGGCCAAGACCGTGGCGCGGAAGATGGATGCCCAGGCCAAGGGGCAGACCCAGAACGTCGTCTACGTCGCCAAGAGCCAGGCCGAAGCCGAGGCGATCCGGGACAGGTTTGTCGGCAACAAGCACGTCCGCGTGATCTGGCCGGACGGCTCGTTCGACACGCATCGTGTCCAGCCGTTGATCCGCAAGATCGACGGCGGCGCTATCCGCATCGTTCCCGGCGAGGTCACGGAGAGGGCACCCAGTGTGCCCGACGCACCTTCCACGTCGAGGATGGGCGGCGGAGGTAGCCGGATGGGCAAGCTCATGGGCGGTCTCGGGGTGATCGGGGACCTGTACATGATCTGGGACGACACCCGCTCGTGGCAGCGCGGCGGCGACGGTTGGCTCGTTTCCTGTGACCCACCGCCGATGATGTGAGCATGGGCGTCGGAAGGAGACCGAGGAAAGAGCTATGGCAAAAGAGCGAGTGACGGTGTGCATCCCTCCGTGCGACCCGGGGGACGTCGTAGAGGCCATCGGTGCGGCGATGGCGCCGTTCGACTACAACCGTGATGCCGGGGTCGGTGATCCGGATGTCGAGACCTGGTGGGACTACTGGCGGATCGACGGCCGGGGCATCGAGTTCCTGGTCGTCCCGGGGCATGAGGGCGACCCGCGCCTCATCAGGGGTGCCAAAGCCCTGTCCGGGGAGCCGCGCAACGTTCCGCCGACCCTGTGCGACGGCGGGCCGCGAGCACTGCTGGATCTGGAAACGCCGCGGGCACAGGCGGCCGCCAGGGCACGCAGGGCCTTCGAGGCATGGCAGGGGTTCGCCTCTGCCTACCCGCCCGGCCGCGCCTTCGGTGACTTCCGGGCCCGGCATCTCGCCGACCCCGAGGGCTATTCACAGGCCTTGGAGGACTACCGCGCGCAGCCGGTCATCGCGGCGCTCCTGGACAACCCGGAACTGGAGGAGGTCGTGGGCGGCGACCCGATCGCCCGTCTGAGCGACGACCTCGATGGCCTGGTGCGCCACGCCGTGGACGACGTCTTGCCCTCGAACGCCCTGCTCACCCTGGACGGCCGCTGGCTGGACGTGGCGAACGCCGAGCGGCGCCGCTACTTCAGCGACTACCTGATGGGCCTTCCGGCCGACGCCTACGCCGTCCGCGTGCTCTACCACGGCTGAAGTGCGCGTCCGTGATAATGCCTCTGCAAGGAGCGTCTCTTTACGCTGTCTGAGCCCGGTGCTCTGCTTGCTCGGCAGTGCGGCTCCGGTCCGGCAACTCGGACCGGAGCCTTTGGCGTTGGAAAGCTGATCCGCTGCGAGCCGGTTCCGGCCCGCTCGTCACGCTGAGGGAGGCTGGCTGACGCGGACCTACGGCGTCCGGCAAAGGCGCTCAGGGGCCGAACAGGGGCCACAAGGACAGGCACGGACCGACAAGGGCCGTACTCAGCCGTCAACGATCAATCCCGCTGATCTGCGAAAACGTCATGGATCGACGTTGATCGACAATGGCCGCCAAGATCCTCAAAGGACTCATAATCCGTCGGCCGTGGGTTCGAGTCCCACCCGCCCCACTTGTGCAGGCTTCTGACCTGTGGAAACGTCCCTTCTGGGGTGCCGGTACCCCAACTCGGCCTCAACGGATTGAATCCGCTGCTCGTGAGTCCAACGCCATTGCAAGCGGCGTGGGTTCGAATCGCTCTGACCTGTACAGACGTAGCAGCCCGCGGCCGAGGCAAAGCCGCCGCAGGTGGCTGTACAACCGGTTGACGCCGAGTTTGGGACGCTGTTGGGACGCGGGGACTGGGAAGTGGCTGCCTCGGGCCCATCCTGTCGACGCCGGCCAGCGGGAGACAGTCGGACGGGCGTCGGTGGCCGCAGGCAGGGGTGCTCCATAGCCCCGGAGCACAGGCCCGGTCGCGGCGACTGCTGTAGCGCGGATAAACGGCCCGTACTGTGCTCTTCGCGCTGGGCACGAACATGGGCATCAAGCGGGTCGCGGTCACCGGCAAGCACGAACTGAGTGGCACCAGCGGTACCGCGGCCCCGGCGTGATGATCTACTGGCACTGTCGAGAAGAAGTCGCTGTGCGTCTACAGCCAGCTCAAATCCTGCTCGGTTTCCGAGGTCGCCGCGATGATCGAGGGCGTCCTGCGGCACTGCACGGACGTGGAGATCGACCGGCAGTACACCCACACGCACGGCGCCTCCATCATCGGGTTCGCCTTCGCCCACATGCTCGGCTTCAGCCTGCTGCTGCTCCTCCAGGACATCCTGGACGAGGAGAAGTGGCAGGAGCGGCTCACCGATCCCGACCGGCGGGCCCTGTCCCCACTGTTCTGGACTCACGTGGACCCCTACGGCCGGTTCGAGCTGGACATGAACAGCCGCCTCGATCTGGACCCGTCCATCCGGACGACGGTGCCCGGCCCGCTCATCCCGCAGGGAGAGACAGCCGCGGCGCCGGCATGAACACCTCGGGCTCTGGGCCTGGCCGGATCCCGAGGGGCCTCGGCCGCGATGCGAACCGAGCGCCGCCCTCGCCCACCCCGATGCGTTTCGGGTGTTGCCGTCCGGGTGGTCAATTGTCGTGTTCGCGGGCGGGCATGTCGCCTCGCGTGGCCCGTCGTTCAGTCCTGTGTTTCGCCCGAGTCGGCGGGCTGGGAGTCGTTGGCCGGCGCGGACCGCTCGATGTCGTCGTGGGTCGCGGCCCAGCTGGCCAGCAGGTTCAGGGCGTCCTGCGAGGGTGAGTGGGGTTCGGCGGTGTAGGTGAGGAGGAACTGGCTGGGGCCGTCGGGGAGCGGGAAGGTTTCGAAGGGCAGGTCGAGCTCGCCGACGACCGGGTGGTGGAGGAGCTTCACGCCGGTGGTGTGCATGCGGACATTGTGGGCCGCCCAGCGGCGACGGAATTCCTCGCTGCGGGTGGACAGCTCCCCGATCAGGTCCGTCAGCCGCCGGTCGTAGAGGTCGCGGCCGGCCTCGGCGCGCAGCATGGCGACCGTGTCGCCTGCGACTTCGTCCCAGTGGCGGAAGAACTCGGTCGCGTGCGGGCTGAGAAAGACAAAACGGGCGTTGTTCGGCGGCCGTACCGGGTCGGCGTAGACGGGTGAGAACAGGGCGCGTCCGAGGTGGTTGGCGGCCAGGATGTCCCCGCGTCCGCTGAGGATGAACGCGGGTGTGCCGGTCATTGAGTCGAGGACGCGCTGCACCGTGGGCCGGACACGCTGCTGGGCGGGGCGGCGGCGTGGCGGGCGGGTCGTGCCGGCGCCGCGCAGGAGGTCGAGCAGGTGGATGCGTTCGGCCTCGTCGAGCTGCAGTGCTTGCGCGATGCCCTCGATGACGCTCTCGGAGACGCCGGTGGCGTTGCCGCGCTCCAGCCGGGTGTAGTACTCGCTGGAGATGCCCGCGAGGAGGGCTACCTCCTCCCGGCGCAGCCCGGTGACCCGTCGGCGTTCCCCGCCGTAGAGGGGCAGTCCGGCCTGCTCGGGGGTGACCTTGGCTCGCCGCGTGCCGAGGAATTCCCGGATCTCCGCGCGGAAATCATCGCGGATGTCGCGGTTGGTGCCGTTGGGGTCGTTTCTGCCTGCCATGCGCTTCACTCTACGAGCGCGTCCGCCGGGTTGGGGGTCCCTGTCAGTGACCCCCTCATCAGGGACTCCCACCCTCGCGTGACAGCCGGTTTCGTTGGTGGTGCACCGCCCACGGCGGTGTGAACCGTCCAGGCAGACGGCGCTCGTGCCGCCGGCCCCAGCCCCCTCTGCGGCGCAGGCTGCCCTGCAGTCATCACCCCCGCACACAGCGGGTGCCGGAGCACGGCGCCTGAAAGGAAACCCCCACATGAGCAAGGTCATTCTCGTCACCGGTGCCGGACGTGGCCTCGGCACGGACATCGCCCGCGAGGCCCTCGCCGGCGGTCACCAGGTCGTCGCCACCGGCCGCCGCCCCGACGAGGTCGAGAAGACCCTGGGCGGGCCGCAGGACAACCTGCTGGTCACCAGGCTCGATGTCACCAGCCTGGAGGACGCCGAGGCCGCCGCGCAGGCCGCCGTCGACCGCTTCGGCCGCATCGACGTCCTGATCAACAACGCCGGGAACCTCTTCACCGGCTACTTCGAGGAGATCTCGCCCGCGCAGATGCGCCGGCAGTTCGAGACCAACCTCTTCGGCCCGATGAACGTCACCCGCGCCGTCCTGCCGATCATGCGCAAGCAGCGCGCCGGCCACGTCATCACCATCACCTCGACCGCAGGACTGGTCGGCATGGAGTTCACCTCCGCCTACGCCGCCTCGAAGTTCGCGGAAGAGGGCTGGATGGAGTCCCTGCGCTACGACGTCGAGCCGTACAACATCCACACCACGATCGTGGAGCCCGGCTACTTCCGCACCGAACTCCTGGTGGACGGCTCCACCAACTGGCCCGAGCTGTCCATCGACGACTACGCCCCGCGCACCGCACCCCGGATCGAGGGCATGAAGAGCATGAACGGCCAGCAGCCCGGCGACCCCGCCAAGCTCGCCCGCGCCCTGCTCACCATCGCCCAGCTGGAGAAGCCGCTGCTGCGTTTCGTCGCCGGCGCCGACGCCATCGAGGCCGCCGAAGCCAAGGCGAAGGAGCTCCTCGCCCAGGCCCAGGCATCCCGCGAACTGGGCGGCGCCCTGGCCTACGACGACGCCCACGCCTGAGCACCACGCCCCGCACCCCGGCCAGGACGGAGGAGCGCGCCGGGTGCACGTTTCGACAGCACGGAGAGAGTCGACATGCCCCTCAAAGGCGAGTATGAGCAGAGCAAGGCGCAGTTTGTGCGGGACCAGGTGGAGCTGTACGAAAGCTCCGGCGGTACGCAGGGAACGACGCTGAGTGTCCTGATCGCACGTGAAGAAGACGAGAGGCTCCGGGACCTGCCCGTCGTCATCCTGACCACCCTGGGAGCGAAGAGCGGCAAGATCCGCAAGACGCCGGTCATGCGGGTGGAGCACGACGGCTCCTACGCCGTGGTCGCCTCCATGGCGGGAGCCCCCACCCACCCGGTCTGGTACCACAACGCGGTGGCCGACCCCCGGGTCGAACTTCAGGACGGCCCGGTGCGCCAGGACATGCCGGCACGCGAGGTGACCGGGGATGAGAAGGCCCTGTGGTGGGCCCGAGCCGTCGAAGCGTTCCCCGACTACGCGGAGTATCAGAGGAACACGGACCGTGAGATCCCTGTCCTCGTTCTGGAGCCAGCAGCCCACGGGCACTGACCCGGCGCAGCTGGTTCAGCCTGCGGATCACCCCAGCACGATCCGCCGACAGGTGGCGCCCCACGACTCACGACTACCGGCCGGCCTGACGGCCGTCACGACAAGGAGTACCTGATGAAGCACGTATCACTGGGCGGGCTCGATGTCTCCCGCATCGGCCTGGGAGCCATGACCATGGCCGGCACCTACACCACGGGCGGAGGGCTCGACGACGCCGAGTCGATCCGCACCATCCACCAGGCCCTGGACCTCGGGGTCACCCACATCGACACCGCCGAGATCTACGGTCCCTTCCACAGCGAGGAAATCGTCGGCAAGGCCATCAAGAGCCGCCGAGACGACGTCGTCGTGGCGACGAAGTTCGGCCTCGTCTCCCACGCCGGCGACGGCCCCGGCGTCATCGACAGCAGCCCCGCCAACGTGAAGACCGCGGTGGAAGGCTCGCTCAAGCGGCTCGGAACCGACCACATCGACCTCTACTACCAGCACCGCGTCGATCCGAATACCCCCATCGAGGAGACCGTCGGTGCGCTGGCCGAACTGGTCACCGAAGGCAAGGTGCGCCACATCGGCCTCTCTGAGGCCGGCCCCGAGACGATCCGCCGGGCACATGCCGTACATCCGGTGACTGCACTGCAGACCGAATACTCCCTGTGGACCCGCGACGTCGAGGCCGAAATCCTCCCACTGCTGCGCGAGCTCGGCATCGGATTCGTGCCCTACTCACCGCTCGGCCACGGCCTGCTGACCGGGCAGATCCGCACCGTCGACGACTTCGCCGACGACGACTGGCGCAAAACCAACCCGCGCTTCACCGGCGAGAACTTCCAGCGCAACCTGGCGATCGTCGACGAAGTACAGGCCATCGGCGCCGAGATCGGAGCCACCCCCGCCCAGACCGCACTCGCGTGGCTACTGACCCGCGGCGACGACATCGCCCCCATCCCCGGAACCCGCCGGGTCGCACGCGTCGAAGAGAACACCGCCGCCGACGTCATCGAACTCAGCGCCACTCAGCTCGACCGCCTCAACAACCTCACACCGGCCGCAGGCGAACGCCACGACGAGGCAAACATGGCCAGCATCGACCGGTGATCTGACGCCCTGCCGAATCTGGCCCGTCACACCCGGCTAGCCCGCACCTGCCCATTCATTTCCCTGATCACTGAAGAGGTTCTCTCATCATGCCCAAGGTTCTCCTTGTCGTAGGCCACCCCGACCTGTCCCAGTCGAAGGCCAACAAGGCTCTGGTCGACGCCGTCCGCGAGCTGGCCCATGTCACCGTGCACGACCTCTACGCCACCTACCCCGACTTCCAGATCGACGTCGACGCCGAGCAGGCACTGCTGGCCGACCACGACGTGATCGTCTTCCAGCACCCGGTGTTCTGGTACAACACCACCCCCCTGTTCAAGCAGTGGCAGGACAAAGTCTTCACCCTCGGCTGGGCCTTCACCATGGACGGCTCTGCCTCGCAGCTGGCTGGCAAGAAGGCCGTCGTCGCCGTCACCGCCGGCGTCCCCGCAGACCACTACACCCCCGAAGGCTCGAACCAGGCCACCATCGAGACCCTCCTCAGCAACTGGCACGCCACCCTGCGGCTCTGCCAGTTCGACATCCAGCCGATGGTCAAGCTGTACGGCACCGCCTTCGGCCTCTCCGACGAAGACCTGAACACAGCCGCCAAGCAGTACAACGAACTGCTTGCCTCCTTCGCGGCCTGACCGCACCCTCACGACGACAGCTCACTGCGCCGGTGTGAAGGCGACGGCCCTCGCGGGTCCTGTGACCCCGGACACCTGCGCCACAGGGCGAATACGGATCCATAGGCTCCGCCCCGTTTCAGGGGCGGAGCCTATGGGCGCTGGAAAGAAGATCCGCTGCGGCAGGGTTCGAGCCCCGCGCCGAACTCGTAGGACGCCCCGCCAAGCCCGTGGGTCCTGTCCAATCAGGCGGTGTCGGGACGCAGTCGGGACCCAAGGACAGGAACAGACTGACAAAGGCGAAGGGGCGTCGACATGACCCGCCCCTTCTGACCTGCAAGAACGTCATGAATGAGCGTGGACGAGCAAGGGCCGCCAAGATCCTCGAAGGACTCATAATCCGTCGGCCGTGGGTTCGAGTCCCACCCGCCCCACCAGCACAGGCCTCTGACCTGCGGAAACGTTCACTTTGTCCTGTTGGATCGTCAACTTCGCCTGAACGGACTGAATCCGCTGCGCGTGAGTCCAGCCTCGTTGTCGATGTCGGTAGTGCGAGCGCCTCTGAGCTGCACGGATGTTCCAGTTCGCAGTGGTTGAACTTGAGCTACACGGCCCCAGTGACTGGTTGGGCACTGGGATTCTGGACGGTGGCTGGACGCGAGGAAACCGGCAGAGGGCACTCCGGTGCCGAGCCGCCCACTCTGCCCCCGGGGGCGTAGCCGGAGTCGACGCGGTGTGGTGGCAACTGGGCTCGTTTGGATCGTGCCGCTACCGACACAGCCGGTCGGCTTGGGGGGAAACGGACCGTACTGAAAACGGTCCCAGGTCGCACCACGGAGTCGCCCCCCGTGCCTCACGGTTTCGGCGGGGCAGGTGAGCCGAGGGTCGCCGACGTACCTCGTTCGGCTGCTCGGACTACGGACTGCCTGTAGCTGACCTTGTTCCGATGCCCGTTCACCGCCCGCGCCAGGCGCGTTCCGGGTGCGGCTCACTTCGCGAGGGAGTGTGTCTCAGGTGGCGATAGACGGGGTGACCCACCGGGCGGTGCCGGCGACCTGGCTGAAGATGCCGTGCTGAAGGAGTTGTGCCTAAAGAAGATCGGAGCCGACGGCCCTGTCCTCCCTCCCGAAATTGCGGCGAAGTCGGCGTGGGCCTGATCGACGGCTTCGAGATACGCATCGCGCTTGGCGTGCTCGGCGAGTGCCCGGTGCAGCTCGCGACTGAGGGGGCCTGTAGCTTGCGCTTGCCGGCGGGGATGATCAGGCCGTGCTGGATCTGTTCGACGGACTCGTCGACCGCGCGGCGTCGCAGCACAGTGCTGTGGGCGAACGTTCGCCGTCCGGTGTCCTGCCGGTGCTCCACGTGGCTTGTCGGGCATCAGATTCTCTGAGAAAATGAGTTCATGAAGACGATGACCGCTACTGAAGCATCACGGAACTTCGCCTCCGTGCTGGACAGTGCGGAACGCGGGGAAACCATCGTGATCACTCGGGGA
>NZ_JBEYJU010000132.1:0-19348 GCF_040703965.1 Streptomyces sp. NPDC006655
TGGGGGCGACCCGGGGGGGGGGGGGGGGTCTGGGGGCGGAGCCACCGGGCCCGCCACCCCGTGCGCCGAGCGTGCGTGCCGGGCGTCGCGACGCCGCGGAGATCCATCAGAAGGGCCCTAGCGTTACCCAGGCGCTCACGCGCCGCCCTTGGCGACCATCTCGATCAGGGCGTCGGCTGCGGGAGCCGAGGACGCCGGGTTCTGCCCGGTGATCAGCAGACCGTCCTGCAGGACATAGGGCTGCCAGTCGCCGGTCTTGGAGTAGATGCCGCCGAGCTTGGTGAGTTCGTCCTCGACCAGGAAGGGGACGACGTCGGTGAGCTGGACGGCTTCCTCTTCGGAGTTGGCGAATCCGGTGACCTTCCTGCCCGAGACCAGCGGGGTGCCGTCCTCGTTGACGGTGTGCCGCAGGACGCCGGGGGCGTGGCACACCAGTCCCACCGGCTTGCCGGAGCGGAGAGTGGTTTCGATCAGCCGCGCGGAGACGGTGTCCTCGGCCAGGTCCCACAGCGGTCCGTGCCCGCCGGGATAGAAGACCGCGTCGAAGCCGCCGGCCGCGACCGCGTCGAGGCGCACGGTGTTCGCCAGTGCGTCGGTCGCCTCCGGGTCGGCCTCGAAGCGCCGGGTGTCGTCGGTCTGGGAGCCGGGTTCATTGCTCTTGGGGTCCAGCGGCGGCTGTCCGCCCTTCGGTGAGGCGAGAGTGATCTCCCAGCCGGCCTCCTTGAAGCGGTAGTACGGCGCCGCCAGCTCCTCCAGCCAGAACCCGGTCTTGCGGCCGGTGTCCCCCAGCTCGTCGTGCGAAGTGAGAACGATCAGAACCTTCATGACACACTCCTCGGATGAGCAGACCAGTCTACTGATGCCGGTGAAACGGGTCCCCCCCGGCCGGACGGGCACGGGGTGCGGGTCTTCTACAGCCGCGGAAGCCGGCGGGTTGCCGCTGTGGCGGTGTCGAGCGGGCCGGACCTCGGTGGATCTTGGCCATGATGCCGGCGCCGAGCCACATGTCTCACAGGACCTGTGCGACGTCGCGGGCCTCACGTGTGCGATGGCAGCCCGCGCGGAGCCGGGGAGGGACGGCCGCCACCCTCACAGGGGGCTGCCCGTGCCCGGCCGTACAGGACGCGTCAGCCGGCGGCCATCGCCGTCGCCGCGTACGTCAAGGAGATCAGGGCCATGACGGCGGCCGGGACGGCCCGGGGCGGCGGGTCGCCGTGGCGCAGGTGGACCAGCGCCGCCGCGACCATCAGCAGGGCGAGGCCTGTCGCGGCGGCCACGCCCAGCGGCATCCAGGTCAGCCCCAGCAGCACACCGGCGACGCCGGCCACCTCCAGCGCGCCGACCACGCGATGGACGCCGGTCGACATGCCGAGGTGGGCCGCTGCCTGCCGCATGACCGGTACCGCTGCGATCTTGGCCAGGCCCAGCGGGAGGAAGACCAGGGACAGGACCATGGCGAGCACGGTTGTCACGCGGTGATCCTGCCTTCGCGGCGCTCGGCGCCCAGCCGGACGTAGTGGTCGATGAGGTCGGGGCTGTCCACGGTGGCGGGGTTGACGACCTGCTCGACCGGGGCGCCCTGGAGCAGTCGCTTGATCGGGACCTCCAGCTTCTTGCCGGTGCGGGTGTGCGGGATGCCCGGCACTTCGAGGATCTCGTCGGGGACGTGGCGCGGTGAGGCGCCGGTGCGGACGGCGTCGCGGATCTTCTCGCGCAGGGTGTCGTCCAGGGTCGCCCCGGCCGCCGGGACCACGAACAGCGGCATCCAGTAGCCGCCGTCCGGCTCCTCCGCGCCGATGACCAGGGCTTCGGCGATCTCGGGGAGGCGTTCGACGACGTCGTGGATGTCGGCGCTGCCCAGGCGGACGCCGTTGCGGTTCAGTGTCGAGTCGGAGCGGCCGTGGACGATCACCGAGCCGTGTCCCGTGACCGTGATCCAGTCTCCGTGTCGCCACACGCCGGGGTAGGAGGTGAAGTAGGCGTCCCGGTAGCGGCTGCCGTCGGGGTCGTTCCAGAAGTACAGCGGCATCGACGGCATCGGGCGAGCCACCACCAGTTCGCCGACCTGGTCGGTGACCGGGAACCCTTCGCTGTCGTACGCAGCCAGTGCCACGCCCAGGTGGGGGGCCGACAACTCCCCCGCCCAGACGGAGGTGTTGGGAGCGCTGCCCGCGAATCCGGAGACGATGTCGGTGCCGCCGCTGATGGAGGCCAGCAGAACGCGGTCGCCGACGTGGTCGCGGACCCAGGGGTAGGCGGAGGCGGGGAGGGCGGAGCCGGTGCAGCCGACGACGCGGATCGAGGAGAGGTCGTGGACGGACGGGTCGATTCCGGACTTGGCCATGCCCAGCAGGTATTGGGGGCTGGTGCCGAAGACGGTGACCCGGTGGCGGGCGGCCAGTTCCCAGAGACGGTCGAGCTTGGCGAAGGGGGCTGGGCTGCCGTCGTACGTACAGGTCGTCGCGCCGGTCAGGAGGCTGGAGACGACGAGGTTCCACATCATCCAGTGGGTGGTGGTGTACCACAGGAGGCGGTCGCCGGGCCTCAGGTCCGAGTGCAGGCCCAGGGTTTTGAGGTGCTCCAGGAGGACGCCGCCGTGACCGTGGACGATGCCCTTGGGCAGGCCGGTGGTACCCGAGGAGAAGACGACCCAGAGCGGATGGTCGAACGGGACCGGTACACAGGTGAGCTCTTCGGTGCGGGTGGCGGCGTCCTCCCAGGGGACCACCAGCGACGGGTACGCCTGCGGCGGCCAGGGCAGGCCCATGTGGTCCACCACCAGCGTCGCCTTCAACGTGGGAAGGGCGTGGACGAGTTCGAGGACGGCGTCGCGGCGGTCGTGGGTGGTGCCGTTGAACAGGTAGCCGTCTGCGGCGATCAGCACGGTGGGTTCGAGCTGGGCGAACCGGTCGGCGGCGGCCTTGGCGGCGTAGTCCTGACCACACACCGACCACACGGCGCCCAGGCTCGCAGCGGCGAGGAACGCGACGATGGCGTGCGGGGTGTTGGGCAGGTAGCCGACGACCCGGTCGCCCTTGCCGACGCCGAGGTCGCGCAGGGTGGCGGCCACGGACGCCACCAGGGCACGCAGCCGGGCGCCGGTCACCTCGTATCCGGCACCGGTCTCGTCGAGGGCAATGATCGCCACGTCGCCGTCGGCCAGGTTACGCAGGGCATGGTGGGCGTAATTGAGGCTGGCGCCGGTGAACCAGCGGGCGCCGGGCATCCGTTCCTCGGCCAGCACCTGCTCGTACGGGGTGTCCGCGTCGATGTCGAAGTACTCCCACACCGCGCCCCAGAAGCCCTCCAGGTCGGTGACCGACCACTGATGCAGGGTGGCGTAGTCGTCCGGGTCCATGCCCTGGAGCCGGGCGAAGTCCGCGATGCGACTGGAGGCCGCCGTCTCCGGGTCGGGTGTGAAGAAGGGCGTGCTCATCGCGTCGTGCTCCTCAACATGCCATGCCGGGCCGTCCGTTCGGAAGGGACAGGGCTTCGTGCGGTGTGCAGGAGGGTTGCCCAGGCGGCGGTCGACATGAAGTCGCGGCCGCCTGCCGGGACGATGTCCATGACGACCCGGTCGGGCCGTAGCAGGACCGCATCCGCGTGTCCGGTGCGCAGCCAGGCGGCGAGGGTGCCGTCGTCACCGAGGCCGGCCACCGGGACGGCGTGAACGCCGAGACCGTGGGCAACCGCGGTCAGGGAAGGGCCGGGCTCGGTGGCGGTCAGTACGGCGAAGGAGTCGCCGAGCGCCTCGTCGAGCCGGGTGCGCCGTCCAGCGACACTCACCCATGGTTGGGGGCAGTGTGTTCCCGCCAGCCTTCGGCGGACACTGCGCCGCACGAGCGGTCCGGCGGTGAGGGGTGGGCTGAGGTCGCGGCCGGCCAGCTCGGTCAGGCCGGGTATGCGGCAGGCGGCGGCCAGCGCTCGGCGGCGGATCGCGGCGGCGCCGTCCTGGCCACCGGTCATGGCCCAGCCCATGGCGACCGCGAGGCGGACCACATGCCGTGCGTGCGGCCTGCGTTCGCTCTCGTAGGTGTCCAACAACCCTTCGTCGCCGCCCTGCTGGAGGACGCGGGCGAGCTTCCAGGCGAGGTTGTAGGCGTCCCGCAGCCCCGAGCACAAGCCCTGTCCGATGAACGGCGGGGTGAGGTGGGCGGCGTCGCCGAGCAGGAACACCCGTCCGCTGCGCCAGCGGTCGGCGACGCGGGCACGGAAGGTGTACTGGGTCTCGCGGACGACCTCGAAGTCACCGTCGTACGAGGGTGGCAGCCATGGGGCGATCAATTCGCGGGCCGTCTCCCGCCCTTCCTGGGTCCTGAACTCCCAGCGGAAACGGGTGTCGTTCACCCGCATGAATGTGCCCGGCCGCTTCGGGTCGCAGACCTGGTCCACACCCTCCCAGCAACGGACGGGGCCTGTCGTCTCGGCGTCGATGACGGTCCAGCGCTCCTCGAAGTGCAGGTCCTCCCAGGCACTGCCGATCGCCTCGCGGGTGAGGCTGCCCGCGCCGTCGCAGCCGAGGACCGCGTCGGCCCACAGCTCGTGCTCGCCGGCATCGTCGCGGTAGCTGACGCGGACCGGCTCCGTGCCGGCCGGGCCGACGCCGGTGACCTCCACGCCACCGCGCAGTTCGCACTCGGGGCGCCGGGCCAGGGCGTCGCGCAGTACGCGTTCCAGCTCGGGCTGGTCGAACATGCTGGTCTGCGGGTAGCCGTGGTGGCCGTGCTCGGTGCGCCGGAACTCGGCCATCACCCGGTGCCGGGCGTCCAGCAGCCGCAGCCCCTTCGCCGGGCGGGCGATCGCGGCGAACTCCTCACCGACGCCCGCAGCCTGGAGGATTCGGTGGATCTCGTCGTCGCCTGCGACGGCGCGCGGCAGCGGATAGATGTCCTCGTGGCGTTCGAGGACGACACTGCGGACTCCGCGCCGGGCCAGGAGAAGGGCGGCGGTCACGCCCACCGGCCCGGCCCCGACGATCACGACGGGCACACGTGCGGCTTCATCGACGGTCATGTGCGGCTCACCTCGGGGTTCAGTGCGCGGCCGCGACGGGCGTGCGCTGCTCGCCGAGGTCGATGCGGCCGTCGGGGGTCGCGATCGTCGCCGTGATCACGTCGCCGGGGTTCAGGTAGTGCGGGTTCTTGGCCTGGCTCTTGAAGAAGGCCTTCCATTTCACGGCGGGAGGCAGCAGCGCGCCGATTTTCTCGACGGCCTTCGGCGGGGCCTTCAGGGCGGTACCGCCGGGGGTGCCGGTGAGCAGCAGGTCGCCGGCGTCCAGGGTCTGGAAACGGGCCAGCAGGGTGAGTGCCCGTGCCGGGCGGACGATCATGTCGGCGAGGGTGCGGTCTTGGCGCAGCTCGCCGTTGACACTCAACTTCAGCCGCAGGTCCAGGAGATGGGCGAAGTCCTCCGGCTCAAGCAGCGACAGGTACGGACCGGTCGGGGTGAAGGTGGGGTACGACTTGCTCTCGTAGAACTGCGTCTTGGTCAGCTGCACCTCGCGGGCGCTGACGTCGTTGGTGATCACCAGTCCGGCGACGTACGACGGCAGGTCCCGCTCCTCGACGACGGTGCCGACGGGCAGGGGCGCGCCCATGACGAGCCCGAGTTCGATCTCGTAGTCGAGGAACTTCACGTGGGAGGGGCGGACGACGGCGTCGCCGGGTCCGCTGACCGAGCCGGACGCCTTGCGGAAGAACGCGGGCGGGATGTCGCCCTTGAAACCCGAATCGCGGGCGTGACTGCGGTAGTTGACCATCTGTGCGACCACCCGGCAGGGCGTGGTCACCGGCGAGAGGGCGGCCAGGTCGGCGACGGTTGTGCCCACCTCACCTGAGAGGGCCGCCTCTCGTACGGCGTCGCGGTCGGCGAGGAGTTCGGCGGTGGTGGCGGCCTTGGTGTCGACCGGGACGGCGCGGTCACCGCGGACAACCCACCAGCCGTCGGCGGTACGCAGGACATTGGTGCTCATGTCAGTGCCTTTGTCAGGGAATTGGCGGGCGGGGTTCAGGAGTTGGCGGCCTTGAGCAGGCCGAACAGTCGTGCCGGGTCCATTTCGTTGTCGCCGCGCAGGGCCTCGATGACATCGCGGACCCGCTGCGGGGAGGGACTCGCGCCGAGGAAGTCGCGGGTGGCCAGCGGGCCCCACTGGGCGAGGCCGCTCGTCGACATGGGTGCCCAGCCGGGCTCGACGTCGCAGGAGAACAGGTCGCCGTCGGCGAAATGCTCCAGCATGAAGTGGTCGGGGTCGCGCCAGTAGTCGAAGAGCTGGCTGCCCTGGATGTGCCGACCGATGCCCCAACTGCGCTTGTATCCGCGCTCTTTGAGGTATTCGCCGCCGACGGCGATGGAGTCGAGGTCGGTGACCTGGTAGGCGGAGTGGACGTACCCCGTCCCCGGCCCCAGGTGCATCGCGAGGGTGTGGTGGTCGGCGGGCACGCTGCCCAGGTCGCAGCGGATGAACGCCATCGTCGGCCCGCGCCCGCGCTGCCCGTCCAGGAACAGGAAGTCGGACACGATCATCCCGAGGGTGTCCAGGTACCAGTCCAGGGCCCGGCCGAACACCCGCGTCTCCAGCACCACGTGGCCGAGCCGCTGGATGCGGGACGGCTCGCGTGGCGGCCGCTGGGTGGCGTTGGTACGGCGGTGGTCCGTGCCGAAGTTGAGGAGCAGCGACCGCTGTTCCGGAAGTGCGGGGAGCTGTTCGCCGCAGTGCACGACCCGGACCGGGAAGCCGGACGGGTCGAGCAGGTCGACCACCTTGCCGCCGCCGGGCACGTCGGAGTCCCGTACGGACGATCCGGTGGCGCGGGCCAGCAGGTCCAGGTCGCCCCGCTCGGCGGCGCGGAACGCCGGACCGATGAAGCGGGACGTGCGACCGCGCCGGATCACCATGCAGGGCGAGCCCGCGAAGGTGCCCCGCAGCCACAGCTCGCTCGCGGTGCGGGCGGCGACGCCGAAGCCGAAGTCGCGGGCGAAGACCTCCGCCCGGTCCAGGTCGGGCTTCTCGAACTCCAGCCAGGCCAGGTCCGCCACCTTGATCACCGGGTTCCGGGAGCGGCCGGGGTGTTCGCCGCGCAGGGCGCCCTGCTCACTGTGGAGGTCCTGGTGGGCTGTCATGGCGTCGCCCTTGACGCGTGTCTCAGACATGGTGCCCTCCGAGCAACATTGCCGTAATGAGGAAATCATCAACTGTGACAGTCCTGTCGTCAAGGCGTTCGCCGCAGGAAATGATGAATTCATCATGACTGCGATCGTCATCGTGCAACCGTTAGACTCTGCGCATGTCTACGTCAGCCCCGCCCAGCAACCGGTTCGAGCGACGTCGCGCAGAGACCCGGGGAGCTCTCGTGCGAGCGGCCCGGCAGATACTCGCCGAGAGCGGCGACACCAGCGCGAGCATCCAGGCGATCGCCGAGCGCGCAGACGTGGGCTTCGGCTCGTTCTACAACCACTTCGACTCCAAGGCGGAGTTGTTCGAGACGGCAGTGGTCGACGCCTTGGAGGAGTTCGGGCAGGCCTTCGACGAGCGTCTGACGGGGATCGACGACCCGGCGGAGCTGCTCGCGGCCGGTTTCCGGCTCAGTGCCCGCATGGCCGACTCCCACCCGGAGCTGATGCAGGTCGTGCGCCGCCGTGGCCTCGGGCACATCCACTCGGACAACGGACTGGCCCGACGCGCCCTGCGTGATCTCCAGGTCGGCATCGCCTCCGGCCGCTTCACGACCCCCGACCCCGTGGTCGCCCTGTCCGCACTGGGCGGAACCCTGCTGTCCCTGGTGGAGCTGCGGTTCACCCGCCCCGAGGTGGACGGCGACGAGGCCGCGGTCAACCTCGCCGAGATGGTCCTGCGGATGCTGGGCCTGCCCGCGGACGACGCCCACGAGGTCGCCCTGCGCCCCTTGCCCGACGCCGCCTGACCTCACGCGGACGACGGGTCCGGGCGGAACGTGACCGAGCGGCCCGTGAAGCGGGCGTCGATTCCGTCCTCGGTCGTGGTGACCGACCGCAGCCGGAGCCCTTCGGGCACGTTCCGCAGCCGAATGGGTTCATCCAGGGCCTTGTCGAGCAGTGATGTCAGCGGAGGGAGCAGGTCACCCTGCTCCGCGCGTACATCCGTGAAGGCGACGCGGTTTCCGCTCGCCGTCGAGACGGCCGCGCTCACGGTCACGTCCCCGATGAGCGGGGGACTCGCGGTCGCGTCGACCCGGCCGGATTCGTCCCCCTGCGACACCCGCACGCCGAGCGCGCTCGACACGTCCGCGTACGACAGGAACGCAGTCGCCGTGACGCTGTCCGCGTGAGCCTCGTCGGCGCTCCCCGAGGTCTTCAGCCCGTCCATCCCGACCGTCAGCTTCGTCACCGGGAGCGGCCGGGTGCCGCCGCCGGCCGGAATGTCGTGGGCGGTCAGGTCGACATGGTCCAGGCTGCCGGCAGCCAGTTGGTTCAGTACGGGAAAGCCCCTGACGTGCACCGACGGCCGATCGGCGGTTCCCATGCCGTCCTGGAACGCCTTGGCCGTACGGCGCTCCGCGCGAACAGCGGCGATCCGGTCGACCGCGACTCCGCCGACCAGCACGGCCACCAGGGACAGAGCAGCGATGATCATGCGCCATCCGGTCCGGGTCGGAGGGCTCGCATCCACGGCGCCGTCGCCGTAGTGGGGCTCCTCGTCGCAGTGGGACTGATACATGGCTCTCCTCTTCGAGTGGGGGACGTGCGCTACGCGGCGTCGCCCGCGGGCCGGACGAGCCCCTGGACGCACGCCGCAGCACTGTCTCCGGCCACGCCCATCGCGATCAGGGCGGCGGTCGCGGCGCCGGTGCCGTCGTCGCCCCAGGCGCCGCTGTTCACGCAGTCCAGAAGCCCCAGCAGGTACCCCTCCAGTGCCCGGGCCAGGACGACCGGGGGTACGCCGGTCTGAAAAACGCCCTGCCGCTGCCCCCGGGAGATGATCGCCTCCGCCATGTCCCGCGCGGGAGCCAGGACTTCGGCCAGCCGATCGGCGCCGAGGTCCTGGGGAGCGAGGCGGAGCAGGATGCGGTAGCGATCCCCGACGGGCCACACCGCGAGGACGAAGCGCGCCAGCTCCGTGGCGGCATCCGCCACCGGCGCGCGCGGGACCGCGAGCGCCTGCCGCAAGGCCCACGTGGCCTCCTCCACCAGCCCCTCCACCAGTGCGGCCCGGCCGTTGAAGTGGCCATAGACCGTACGGCGCACCACCCCAGCAGCCTCGGCGATGTCACCGAGGCTGCTCTCGGGGTCACGGTCGAGTACCTGCCGGGCCGCCTCCAGGATGCGGGCGCGTGTGAGCAGGGTGCGGCTGCGTTCCGGTGCGGCTGTCAGGTGTGCGTGGATCATGTCGAACCTCCGGTAGGCGGGGGAGGGCGACTCGATAGTTGCACATAGACGAGCAATAAACTAGTCTGCACATCAACGGGCAATTAGCTGCCCATGGTGCCTGGCCCCTCGTGGCCCCGCGTGCCCCGATCCCATCGATTCCGCACTCCCGAAGCCTCCGCTTCACCTCCTGCCGAGGAGCCCGACCATGCCGCTCTTTCCGAACACACCCGTCGAGAAGATGACGGAGCCCTACCACCGCCGCTGGTGGGCCCTGCTGGTCCTGTGCCTGAGCCTGCTGATCGTCGTCATGGCGAACACGTCACTGGTCGTGGCCGCCCCCGACATGACCAAGGCCCTGGGGCTGTCCAGCAGTGACCTGCAGTGGGTCATCGACGGCTACACCGTCCCCTACGCCGCGCTGATGCTGGTGCTGGGCGCGATCGGCGACAAGTACAGCCGCCGCGGCGCCCTCGTCCTCGGCCTGCTGATCTTCGCCGGAGGTTCGGTGATGGGCGGCCTGGTCGATGAGACGAACCTCGTCATCACAGCCCGCGCGATCATGGGCGTCGGTGCCGCCGTCGTCATGCCGGCCACGCTCTCCCTGCTGGTCGCGATCTTCCCGCGCGCCGAGCGCGCCAAGGCCATCACCGCCTGGTCCGCCACCTCCGGCCTCGCCATCGCCGCCGGTCCCCTCGCCGCAGGCTGGCTGCTGGAGAACCACGCCTGGGGCTCGACCTTCCTGATGAACGTCCCCGTCGCCGTCCTCGGCGTCGTCGGCGCGCTGCTGCTCGTGCCGCCGTCGAAGGCGGAGGGCATGGGCCGCATCGACTACGTCGGCGGTCTGCTGTCGATCGTCTCGGTCGGTTGCCTGGTGTACGCGACCATCGAGGGCCCGCACTTCGGCTGGGGCGCCGGCCCGATCACCGCGGCCGTCGTCGCCGGCGTGGGCCTGCTGGCCTTCGTCGCCTGGGAACTGAAGCACCCCAACCCGATGCTGGACGTGCGCAAGTTCACCGAGCGTCCCTTCGGCGGCTCGATGACGGCGGTGCTGTTCTTCTTCTTCGGCACCTTCGGCTCGATCTACTACTCCACCCAGTTCCTGCAGTTCGTCCTCGGCTACGACGCCCTGGACACCGGCATCCGCCTGCTGCCCCTGGCCGGAGCCGTGTTCGTCGGCGCCGCCGTCACCGGCCAGCTGGCTCCGAAGCTGGGCGTGAAGATCGTGGTCGGCACCGGCATGGTGATCGGCACGGCGGGGGTCTTCCTGCTCACGCAGGTCGAGTCGGGATCGACGTACACCGACTTCCTGACGCCCCTGCTGCTGCTCGGCTTCGCCATCGGCCTGAGCCTGTCCCCGGCCACCGACACCATCATGGGCTCCTTCCCCGAGGACGAGCTGGGCGTCGGCGGCGGCGCCAACGACACCGCCCTGGAACTGGGTTGCGCCCTGGGCATCGCCATCCTCGGCTCGCTGCTCGCCACGTCATACAAGGACAAGCTCACCGACATGGTCGGCGGCCACCTTCCGGCCGCGGCCATGGACACCGCCAAGGACTCCGTCGGCGGCGGCATCGCGGTCGCCGAACAGGTTGCCAAGAACCCCCAGGGCGGCACCCAACAGGCCCACACCCTGCTCGGCGCGGTCCACGAGTCCTTCGCCCACGCCATCGCCCACACCAGCCTCATCGGCGGCATCATCATGGCCGCCGGAACCCTGATCGTCATCGCCGTCCTGCCCGGCCGGGGACACACCCCCAAGCACGGTGCGGAAGGTGCGGCACGGGCTGCCGAGGAGCAGACCGAGACCGTGGACGCCTGAGCCCCGTACACCGGAGGCCGGAACCCCGATTCCGGCCTCCTCCACCCCCAGGACGGGCTGTGCCTGAGCGGCGCACGGCCCCGGGACGGTGCCGGGAGGGGACACCCGGCACCGTCCCCTTTTTCGCTCTCCGTCCCGGGTCGCTGGGGTGGCGTCCAGCGGACCCCCGAGGTGACCCGACCCGGCCCGGTTCTGGGGTGATCGCCGAAGATCAGGCGTCGTGGGGTTGCCTCGGGGCGGCTTGATTCGGGACCACTGGCTTGACGCCGGGTTGGGCGGTGCAGCGTCGGGGACCTGGTGGTCAAGCCGTTCGGGGTGGGGCGGGGCGGGTGCGAAGGGATCTGAAAAGAGAGCCGCGCGGTTGAGTGCCGGGGGTGGCGCTGTGGATGGTCGGCGTGGTGCTGCTCGGCCTGGGCTGGTGGCGAGATCACGCGGGATGTGGGCGGACAAGGCGTTCCCCACCCATGTCCTCTCGTCCGCGACGACCGCTTCGTTCGGCGTTCCGTTGACCCTGGTGATCTTCAACCGGTCGCGATGGTGCAGGCCGAGGCGGTGGAGTGCGTGCCTGACGGCGTCTGGCCATGCGGGTGGCCGGCCGATGTGCCGCGTCCGTGCCCTTGCAGTCCCACGGGCCTGCGGCTCGTCCTGACATGCTCGGAGACGGCTGCCGACGCCACGTTGGCGGTGTCCTCGTGCTCCCGCACCCATGGAACGTCGTGCGACATTTCCCGAAGCACGGCGCCCGTCAGCTCACCCGTGCGGGGCCCGAGCTCTCGGGCAAGATCACGCAGGAAGGTGTCGACGTCGATCCCCACATGAGCAAGCCACTACCGACGACGGACGCGGTGAACCCCGACGCTTGGCACCGGACCTGGACGCAGAGCCGAGTGTCAGGGGGTGATGAGTGGTCAGTTCAAAGTTCTCGGGTCCGTGTCGCGGCTCAGCAGGCAGGGGCATTCTGTTCGCCGGCCACCTCGTCGACGACGGTCTGCGCCCGCTTCTCCGGCACACCGGCCGCGATGAGCGTGGTGACGGCCCCCCGGGTGCCGTCATCCTCCAGCGCCCCGGTGTTGACCTCTTCCAGCAGGGCGACCGTCATCGCCTCCAGGCCGGCGCTCAGCACCGGGGCCGGCAGCTGGGAGTGGAAGATCCCGTCCCGCTGTCCCTGCTCCAGGATGGCCGTGACTCTGACCCGGGCGGGCTCCAGGATCCCGGCGACACGGTCCGTGCCGAGGTCCCGTCGGGCCAGCGCCAGGAGCATCCGGTAGCGGTCGCCCACGGGCCAGAGCGCCAACGTGAAGTGCGCGAGCGCCCGGTCGGCCGGTTCCGTCACACCCGCTCCGACCGTAACGGCGGCCTGGAGAGCTTCCGTGGCCTCCTCGGCCAGTGCATCCAGGAGCGCGGCCCGTCCGGGGAAGTGTCCGAACAGGGTGCGCCGTACGACACCGGAGGCGCGGGCGAGCTCCTCCAGGGTGATTTCGGGATTCCGCCCCAGCTCCTGACGGGCGGTGGCCAGGATGCGCGCCCGGTTGGACCGGGCGTTGCGTCGCTGGGGCACACGACCGACGGGCTGGGACACGAAAGAACCTCGAAGAAGCCAGAGCGGAGAATGGACTTCTCCATTCTGGCACGCGAGTCCCGACCGACCCGCGGGCGCAGGCGCAGGCAGATGCAGCACGGCCACGGTCTGGTGCGGTGACAGTTTCTCGGGCCACAGGACCGAGGCGTCCTCCACCGGCATGCCGCGCCGGTTCGCTGGCGTTGCTGGTCGCTCCGGCCGGGCTGTTTCTCGAGGAGCGCGGGACCCGGTGGCGCCGATCACCTTCGTCGCAAGGCCACGCCGGACGGGCACCTGGTCGGAGCGCAGGTCGCCGAGGGCGCAGGAGAAGCGGACGATCACCGGGTAGGTGGCCGGTTCCGCGAAGAGGCCCTGGGCGAGGCGGGCGGGCAGGTCGGGCTGGATGCGCAGCTCGCGGGCGAGGACGGCCGGGGCTCTTGGTGCCGGGCTCTTGGTGTGGGCGTCGCGCAGGCCGTGGCGGTGTTTGTCGGCGACATGCTGGTTGGCCCTGGCCATGGCCGCGACGACCTGGCGGACGAGTTCGTCCTCGTCCGGGGTGGGGGTCAGTTGCTGCCGAGCCGGCGGAGGGCGGACAGGCTGGGCATGAAGTACTCGCCGCCGAGGAGGGTGTTGAAGGACTGGATGTTCTGCACGCGGCGCGGCGGGGTCCCGGGCACGGTGCAGTAGGCGCCCTTGTCCTGGAGCGAGATCATCGGGTCCTTCTCCTTGCCCAGGCCCATGAAGTTGCCCGAGCCTGGGGTCAGACGCACCCCATCCACCACTCTCGGCTGGTCCGGCAAGGACGGCGGTCCGGTCACCGGCCGGCCCTGCGGTGTCGCCCGCAAGGCCGGTCTGGCGCTTCCGCGGTGTGCGCGGGTGTCGACGGCGGGCCCGTCGAACGGGGCTCGCCGCTTCCGTCGTCGGCGACCTCCTGGTGACCACTTCGATCATTCGCGACGACCTGACGGGCGGGTGGCCGGCGCTCGACGGGAGCCGAGTCCCGGGTGCCGACATCCGCCGCCGCAGGATGACGCCCGTGGTCACGGCCGCCCTCGCATCCGGGCACCGGTGGCAGCGAACTCCTCGCCGTCGGCGCCCGCTACCTGGCATGAGGCCACAGTCAGCCGGGACCACGGACTGCGACGTACGTCCTCGAGCGAAACAGACAGCCTCGTCCCCGCCGAGGAGGGCGTGATGGCGCGGTGCAGGTTTCGTGCGAGCCTGGGTATGAGGCTTGTCCGGAGCGGGACGAGCAGGGAGGACACGTGGACTGGAGTCTGTACGGGCAGCGGATGGCGGTCATGGCGCGGGATCTGCTGGCGCAGGATTCGGTGGACGCCACGCTTGAGCGGATCACGGCCTCGGCCATCGAGCTGGTGGAGGGCTGTGACGCGGCCGGCATCCTGGTCCTGCACGACTCGAAGGTGGAGACCCTCGCCCCTACCCACGCTCTGGTCACGGACAGCGACCTGCTGCAACAGCGGCTGGGGGAAGGTCCGTGCTTCGATGCCGCCCACAGCTCGCAGGGTGAGCGGGTCTACCGCATCCCCGACCTCTCCGCCGTACAGCAGCGGTGGCCCGTCTTCGCCCCGCAGGCCCTCCAGCTCGGCGTGGGCAGCATGATGGGCTTCTTGCTGTTCACCGAGGACGAGGACCTCGGCGCGCTGAACTTCTACTCCCGCGAACCCGGCGCGTTCACGGCGGACAGCGAGCTGGCGGGCCTGCTGCTCGCCTCCCATGCCGCAGTCGCCTTCTCCGCCGCCCGCACCCACGCCCAGATGGAGCGGGCCGTCGCCACCCGGCACCTCATCGGCGAAGCCATGGGCATCATCATGGGCAGCCACCGCCTCACCGAAGAAGAAGCCTTCAGCGTGCTGCGCCGTTACTCCCAGACCAACAACATCAAACTCCGGGAGGTCGCCCGCCGCGTCTGTGAGGAAGGCGCCCTCTCCTGAGCCCGCCGCGGGAACGTCGAGCCGGGCCGGACGGCCCCGTGTTCGTCACCCACGGCAGCCCCGGCAGGGCGGCCCGCTCTTCGCCGAGATGCTCGTCGAACTCCTCGACCGCGCGAGGTCACCACTCCTGGGCCATCGACTCCTCCTTCGCCCGCATGCGACGTGACACGACGCGCGAACTAGCCTGAGGTATGCCCGTTCCAGCACAGCAAGCCGCCGATGACCTGGCCGCCGCTCTTCGCGCCGCGGGAGTCGAGTTCGACGACTCTCCGCTGACACGGGCCCTGTATTCGTCGGACGCGAGCCTCTACCGCGTCGTCCCGTCCGCGGTCGTGAAAGCGCGCAGCGCCGACGACGTGATCGCGGCCCGCGAGGTGGCGCGTGAGCTGCGGGTTCCGGTGACGATGCGCGGCGCGGGCACGAGCATCGCCGGGAACGCGGTCGGGAGCGGCATCGTCGTCGACACCCGCCGGTTCAACCGGATTCTCGACATCGACCCGGCCGCGCGTACCGCGCGCGTGGAACCGGGCGTGGTGCACGCGGACCTGCAGCGCGCGGCCGCCGCCCACGGGCTGCGGTTCGGACCGGATCCGTCCTCCCACAGTCGCTGCACGGTCGGCGGGATGATCGGCAACAACGCCTGCGGTTCGCGGGCGCTGGGCTACGGGCGGACGGTGGACAACGTCGAGTCACTGCGGGTGCTCTACGGGAACGGTGAACTCGCCCTGGAGCAGGGCGGTCGGCTCACCGGCGACACCGCGAAGCGGCTGGCGGCCGTCGGGGACGCCAACCTGGCTCATCTGCGTACCGAGTTCGGCCGCTTCGGCCGTCAGGTCAGCGGCTACGGCCTGGAACACCTGCTGCCCGAACGGCGCCGCGTCGAGCGGTTCCTGGCCGGCAGCGAGGGTTCGCTGGCCACCGTCCTCGAAGCCACCGTCCGGCTGGTCGACGACCGGGTCGAGCGCAGGATGCTGGTGCTCGGGTACCCGACGATGGCCGATGCGGCCGATGCGGTACCGGCGCTGCTCGCCGCGGCGCCGGGCCGGCTCGTCGCGTGCGAGGGCATGGACGCGCGCATCGTGGACCTGGTGCGGGGAAAGGGTTCCCCGGTACCCGAACTGCCCCGGGGGCACGGATGGCTGTTCGCGGAGGTGGCGGGCGAGGAGGCGGCGGACGCGGTGCGCCGGCTCGTGGCCGTCGGCGCCGCGCTCGGCACCAGGCTGGTCGACGACCCGCGGGAGGCGGCCGCGCTGTGGCGCATCCGCGAGGACGGCGCCGGGCTCGCGGGCCGGTCGCTGCCGACTCCGGCGTACGGCGGCTGGGAGGACGCGGCCGTTCCGCCGGAGCATCTCGGCGCGTGGTTGCGCGACTTCGAGGAACTGCTGCGGGCGTACGGTCTCCAGGGTGTTCCGTACGGGCACTTCGGCGACGGCTGCGTCCACTGCCGTATCGACTTCCCGTTCCGGCCCGGCGACCCGGCTTCGGCCGGGGTGTTCCGCGACTTCATGACCGCCTGCGCGACACGACTGCGTGACTACCGCGGCACGCTGTCGGGCGAACACGGTGACGGCCGGGTCCGCGGCGAGCTGTTGCCGCTGATGTACGACGAGCCGTCCCTCGCCCTGTTCCGGCAGGTCAAGGCCGTCTGCGACCCCGACGGCATCCTCAACCCCGGAATCATCGCCGAGCCGGTCCCGATCACCGACGACCTGCGCCCGGTGCGCCCCCGGGCGCAGGTGCCCTCCGGCCTGCGGCTGGTGCACGACGCCGGGGATCTCGGCGCCGCCGTGCACCGGTGCACCGGCGTCGGGAAGTGCGTGGCCCCGAGGACCTCCGCGGTGATGTGCCCGTCCTATCTCGCCACCAGGGACGAACGGGACTCGACCCGCGGCCGGGCCCGGGTGCTGCAGGAGGCGCTCGACGGCGGCCTGCTGAGCGGGGGGCTGCAGGATGCGGCGGTGGCCGAGGCACTCGATCTGTGCCTCGCGTGCAAGGGGTGCGCGAGCGACTGTCCCAGTGGCGTCGACATGGCAACCTACAAGAGCGAGGTCCTGCACCAGCGGCACGACGTCGCCGGGCTGCGCCGGCCGCGGTCGCACCTGTTCCTCGGGCGGCTCCCCACATGGGCCCGGCGCACGGCACCGCTGGCGAAGCCGGCCAACCTGCTCCTGCGGGTCGCACCGGTCGCCGCCCTGGCCAAGTGGGCCGCGGGCATCGACCAGCGGCGGTCCCTACCGCGGTTCGCCTCCCCCACCCTGAGGCAGGCCACGGACACGGCTCGCGCGGGGAACACGCCTCCCGACGTGTGGATCTGGGCCGACTCCTTCACCGACCACTTCTTCCCCGCCTCCGCCCTGGCGGCCATCCGGTTCCTGGAGTCGCGCGGACTCACGGTCCGCGTCATCCAGGAAGCCGCCTGCTGCGGCCTGACCTGGATCACGACCGGCCAACTCGACCGGGCACGGACCATCGTCGGGCAGGCCGTGCGCACGCTCGCCCCGTACGTCCGCGGCAACGTCCCCGTGCTGGCGCTGGAGCCGTCATGTCTCGCTTCGTTGCGCAGCGACACGGGAGAGCTGTGCGACGCCGAGGAGGCGAAGGCGGTGGCATCGGGGCTGCTCAGCTTCGCCGAACTCGTCGAGCGCCTCGACCTGCCGCTGCCCGACCTGACCGGGGTGGAGGTGGTCGCCCAGCCTCACTGCCACCACAGCGCCGTCATCGGATGGGACACCGACCAGCGGCTGCTGGAGAGGGCCGGCGCGACCGTCATCAGGGTGCCGGGATGCTGCGGCCTGGCCGGCAACTTCGGGGTGGAGAAGGGGCACTACGAGGTCAGCGTCGCGGTCGCCGAAACACATCTGCTGCCGGCCGTACGGTCCCACGCGGACGCGGTGGTCCTGGCCGACGGCATGTCCTGCCGCGTCCAGCTCGACGACCTGGCGCATGTGCCCACGCGGCATCTGGCCGAGCTGTTCGCGTCCCGCATCTGAGGTCCGACCCGGAACTCGCTGATGCAGAAGGTGATCCTCGCGGCACCGGAACACGTCAGACCTCGCAGAAGCCCGTGCCCTCGAGCGCCGCGTTGATCCGCCTGCCCTGCGCTTCGCCGGTGGTTACGTCCTTGTATGAAGCCCTGCGCGACGGAGTGGTCGAGCCATCCCCCTCAGCTGCGTCAACGTCCCCGCCCACACGTTCGAACGCCACGTCTCAGGTCTCGGGGACCCATTCCACGGGAGGGGGCATGCGACTGTAGTGGGGTCCCCTGGGGCCGTAATGGGCGAGGTGCAGGATTTCGCCGCCGACGGCGAGCTCCGCCGGCGGAGGATTGGGAACGGAGACCCGCGGGTGACGCCGGCCGTCGACCACGATGCCCTCCCGGAGGCGGTTCCGGCCGTCCGCCCAGCTCTGGGCCCGCTCGCGAGTCCACGGGTTCTGCAGGGTCCGCGGGGCGGCCGGGTCGTGATCGTAGCCGTTGAGGCTGCGGACGAGACCTTCGCTGTAGACCCCCTTGACCCGGAAGTTCTCCAGGTCGTCCGCGCGCACGACCATGTTGACGTACCGGCGGCCGTTGCCTCTGTGCCGCCCGACCGCATGCCAGCGACCCCAGCCGGGGTCCCAGCGCACGGGTGGGATCCACAGCAGGGCGCCCGCCGGAAAGTGCTTCGTGCCGCGCTGGATGTCGAGACCGCTCTCGCCGCGCGCGGTTTCCTGCGCCACGTTGGCCACCAGGCACCAGCCCAGCAGCCCGTCCGGCGTCTCTTCTTCGGTGGGTTCCGTGTCTGCCACACCGAGAATCTTCAGGCAGAAGGCCGGGCACGAGCCAGCTCTTATCGAACATGTGGGCCGGGATGCTGACACTGCCGGTGGGGAACTGCGGACCGTCGACACCCCCAGCTCGACCGGAGGGTGCCTCCGGCTTACCGTGGAGGACAGTTCGGAGGTAGCCTCCGTTTTTGATCGGCTCCGCCGGACCGCAGCGCAGGAGGATGCATGAACGCCAGGGGACCACAGGAGCGCAAACCCCGCGCCGACGTGCAGCGCAATCGCGCGGCCCTGCTGGACGCCGCTCAGCGCCATTTCCTGCGGGACGGGATCGGTACGTCGCTGGAAGCGGTCGCCAAGGAGGCCGGCGTCGGGCCGGGGACGCTGTACCGGCACTTCCCCACCCGCGAGGCCCTGCTGGCGGCCGTACTCCAGTCCCGCACCGCGGAACTGGTGGCCCGCCGCGAGGAGATCGCCGGCATCGACGACGCAGGCACGGCACTGACGCAGTGGCTGCGGGCGATGGAGGACTACCTCAGCGCCTACAGCGGACTGCCGGAACCCCTCATGACGGCGACCCGGGCGCAGGACCCGGACAACCCGCTCACCGTCCCCTGCGACGAGCTCATCGACACGACCGACGGGTACGTGCGAGCCGCACAGCGCACCGGGTACGTACGCGCCTCGGCGACGGGCTACGACCTGTTCCTCGCGGCCTGCTCGATCGCCTGGATCAAGGGCACCGGCGCCGCCGGGGAATCACTCGACCGGCTGCGGGCGCTCGTCGCCGACGGATACCGCGAGCCGGACGACCGCCGCTAGGGCCCTTCTGATGGATCTCCGTGGGAGAAGGAGCGGCGTTCGGTGCGTGCGATCGGCGTGCGGGGTGGCGGGTCATGTGGCGGAGCCACC
>NZ_JBEYJU010000133.1:0-19176 GCF_040703965.1 Streptomyces sp. NPDC006655
GGCAAGACCCTGGTGGAGCTGTTCGGTCTCGCCCGTGAGCTGAACATCGACGCCGAGGGCATCGACATGGGCCCGTCCCCGACGGACGCCGCCCTCGCCGCCGACCTGGCGCTGCCGATCGAGGAGCTGGAGCTCACGGTCCGCTCCTACAACTGCCTCAAGCGCGAGGGTGTCCACTCGGTGGGTGAACTTCTGGCGCGTTCGGAGGCCGACCTCCTGGACATCCGCAACTTCGGTGCGAAGTCCATCGACGAGGTCAAGGCGAAGCTGGCCGGCATGGGCCTGGCCCTGAAGGACAGCCCGCCCGGATTCGACCCCACGGCCGCCGCCGACGCCTTCGGCGCCGACGACGACGGCAGGACGGGTTTCATGGAGACCGAGCAGTACTGAGCACAGCGTCCGGGCCCCGGGGAGCCGGGCGCCGGGCCCCGGAAGGGGAGCCGGCGCCGGCCACCGGGCCGACCGCACGCACCGGTGGGTGCGGTCGGCGTCGGCCGGATGGGTCTTCGGTCTTCGCGGGTACCGGGCGTCGTTCACGTCGCCGTGTCGAGGGCCTGATCGGGCTCGACGCGTCTGCCGCGGGGCCGGGAGGGGTGCCGACGCCGGTCCCGTACCGGCCGGAGCAGGACGTACGCGGTGGAGACGATGACGAAGCCCAGGCGGATCAGGCCGCGGGCCGCGTCGTCGGGGACGACGAAGACCGTGCCGTACAGGGTGATCAGGCCGATCCAGCTCCACCAGGGCACCAGGCGCCGCTGTCCGATCACGTCCCACAGCAGGGTGCCCAGCAGGACGGAGGCGGTGTAGTACGTGTAGACGCTGGGGTCCAGGGCGATCCGGGCGTTGGCGCCGAGGAGGACGACCGCGGGCCAGCGGCCCCGCCAGACCGCGACGCACCCCAGCGCCAGCCCCAGCGTGGCCTGCGCCGGCCGGTCCCAGGGCGGGGTGCGCGGATCGTCGACGCCGAGCCAGTGCAGCGCGGACGCCGGCTGGTTGGGGATGGTGAACTGGGCCGCCGTCAGCGACTGCGGGGCGTTGAGGAGGAACGGCAGCCAGGCGAGCGCGACCAGCGCCGCGCACCACAGTCCCGCGCGCAGCCACTGCCTCCTCGGCAGGGCGAGCAGCAGGGGCAGGAAGGTCAGCGCGGTCGGTTTCGAGTCCACGGCCAGGGCCAGGAGGGCACCCGTCGCGGCGGGGTTGCCGCGAGTGAGGGCGCCCACGGCGAGGGCCGTGAAGAAGAGTGCCAGGACGTCGTCGAGGTGGCCGAACCGGACGGCGACCTCGATCCACATCGGGATGAAGGCCAGGCCCGCGATCAGCACTCGCTGACGCAGTCGCCGATGGTTGGTGCCGGTGCCCAGGAGCTGCCAGGCGGCGCTGCGCCCCGCCACCACCAGGATCAGCAGACCGAGCAGGGACATCAGGCCGGCGGCCAGTAACTGCCCGGTGGCCTCGGGCAGGGGGTTGAACAGACCCGCCACCAGGAAACTGACCGGGCCCATCTGGAGTTCGGGGTGGTGGGCGTAGAGATTCAGCCCGCCGTCCGCCCTGCCCGAGCCCGCGTAGAGCAACTCGCCGCCCGTGCGCAGGTAGTGCCAGGAGAACCCGCCGTGCGGCTGGACCAGCACGAACCAGAGGGTCGTCCAGGCGGTGAGCATCAGCAGGTGCACCCGCTGGCTGATGGCCGACACGCTTTCTCACTTCCGGTTCTGGTCGCCTCGCTCGGTTTCCCCTGGGGCATGCGCCCCCCTGTGAGAGGGAAGGAAGACAGGACAGGTTCTCGGTGCGAGGTAAGAAGCGTCCACCCGATGTCGTTCGGCGTGCTCAGCGGGCACGCCCGGGTCGAGGCCCGGGCACCGCACCGTGCGTCAGTGCTTCGCCGTCGTGGCTCGCGGCGTGTGCGGCGTCGCTCCGCTTCCCGGCCGCGGTCGCTCGCCGGCCACGGGCCGGAGCCGCACGTGGGCGTCCAGGCCGCCGCCGGGGGCCGCGTGCAGGCTGATCTCGCCGCCCGAGGCGTGGACGAGGTGCCGGACGATGGGCAGGCCGAGGCCGGTTCCGTCGTGGTGGGTGTCGGAAGCCCGCCAGAAGCGGTCGAAAGCCCGTACCCGGTCGGTCTCCGACAGCCCCGGCCCTTGGTCCGACGTGGCACACGCCCCCTGGAGCGCGAGCGAGGGTGATGGCCGTGCCGGGCGGGGACACCCGCAGCGCGTTGGCCACGAGGTTGTCGACGACCTGCTCCAGCGCGCCCGGAATCGCCCAGACCCGGCCGCCGGGAGCGCCGAGGACGGCGACGGCCACGTGCTGTTCGGCCGCGAGCGGTTCCCACATGGCGGCGCGTTCGGCCAGCACGGCGTCCAGGTCGACCGGTTCGGGGGTGCTCGCCGTGTTCTCCGGCCGGGCCGGGGCGAGCAGCCCCTGGACCAAGCGGCCGAGGCGCTCCACCTCGCCGACGGCCTCGTCCAGGCTGTGCTGGACGCGCGGGTCGAGGTAGGGCTCGAAGTTCTCCAGTCGCAGGCGCAGCGCGGTCAGCGGGGTCTTGAGCTGGTGGGAGGCTTCGGCGGCGAACGCGTGCTGGGCCCTGAGCAGGTGCTGGAGCCGGGCGCGATCGTCGGGGTCGGCGCCATCAGGGACGACGGCCGTCCTGACCTGGTCTTCCGTGACACGGGCCCTCGTGGGCGGGGGCCGAGGGGCGTTCGGCCCGGAGCCGGAGCCGTTCGGCCCATGGCGGGGGCGCCGGCCGGGGACGAGGCTCGGATACGAGCGGTGAAGCCGCAGGACGGGGGCCGCCTCGTCCGGCAGGGCCCGCCACGGAGCCCCGGTCGCGGGCCGGACCGTGTTCCCCCTCATCGTGCGGCGACGCCGGGGACCGCGTCGCATGCCCCTCATCTGAGGCTCGTGCGAGGCGCGGCCATCCATCTCGCACCGTCCCACGGCGCGAGAAGAGGCAAGAAAGGTCCAGCCATGCACACTCAGCGCGCGAAGCGCCTCTTCGCGGCCGCCGCTGCCGGCGCCCTGCTGGCCGGCGGAGCCGCGATCGGCGCGGCCGGGACCGCGGTGGCGGCTCCGGCTCACGATTCCTCCTACTCCCACCACTTCAACCGCGACTGCGACGACTGGTGGGGCGGCGACTGCTACGGCGGTGACCACGGTGGCTACAGCGGTGACCACGGTGGCTACGGCGGTGACCACGGTGGCGACCACGGCGGTTACGGCGGTGACCACGGCGGTTACGGCGGTGATCACGGCGGCGGCGGTGACCACGGCGGTGGCGGCGGCGACCACGGCGGTGGCGGAGGCCACGGCGGTCGCTGAGCGGACGAGGGAGAACGCGGTGTGCGGTGCCGGTGACGGTGCCGCACACCGCGCCGCGTCGGCCCCCGCGGCGGCAGGCCCTACGCTGATCCCCGTGAGGCAGGCAGGCGCGGGGAAGGACGAGCGGAGATGACGCCCCTGAGCAGCGGCGACCCGCGCTCCATAGGCGGGTACACCCTTCTCGGCCGGCTCGGGGCGGGCGGTATGGGGGTCGTCTATCTGGGAGTCTCCGCCTCGGGACGGCAGGTCGCGGTCAAGCTCGTGCACGAGCCGTATGCCCAGGAGGACGAGTTCCGGACGCGTTTCCGGCAGGAGATCGCGGCCGCGCGCAGAGTGAGCGGCGCCTTCACCGCGCCGGTCCTGGACGCCGACCCGGACGCCGACCGGCCGTGGATGGCGACGCTCTACGTGCCGGGGCTCACCCTCGCCCAAGTCGTCGAGCGGGACGGCCCGCTGGGCGGACCGGAGCTGCGGGCGCTGGGGCTGGGGCTCACCGAGGCGCTGCGCGACATCCACCGGGCGGGCCTGGTGCACCGGGACCTCAAGCCGGGCAACGTCATGATGACCGAGGACGGTCCGCGCGTCATCGACTTCGGCATCTCGCGGGCGGCCGACAACCAGCGCCTCACCACGACCGGGCAGATGATCGGCACCCCTCCCTTCATGTCGCCGGAGCAACTGTCCTCCCCCCGGGACGTCACCCCGGCCTCGGACGTGTTCTCGCTGGGGTCGCTGCTGGTGTTCGCGGCCGTCGGCACCGGGCCGTTCGACGCCGACAGCCCCTACATCACCGGCTACCAGGTGGTGTTCGGGACCCCGGACCTCGGCGGGGTGCCCGAAGCGCTCCTGGGCGTCGTCGAGCGCTGCCTGGCCAAGGACCCCGCGGCACGGCCGGAACCGACGGACGTGCACCGCATGCTCCAGGAGCTGCCGGAGTCCGACGCCGCCTGGTCCCGGACGACCCGGCCCGCGAAGCGCCGGGTCCGTCCCGCGGCGGAGGGCGCGGCCACCACCGTGCCCCGCACCGGCGGACGGCGCCGCGCCCGGATGCTGCTCACCGGCCTCGGTGCGGCGCTGGCCGTCACGGTGCTCGGGGTCGCGGTGGCCGCCCTCGGCTCGGACCCGGAGAGCACCGCGGCCACCGCCGCCACCGCCCGTGCCGCGACGCTGCCCGACGGCTGGCGCCCGTGGCAGAAGCAGCTGCGGTATGACGTCCGGGGCGTCCCGCTCGATTACGGCAGCCCGGGATGCGTCACCGACGAAGGAGCCCTGTTCTGCGGCGGTACCGGCTTCACGGCCGCCAGGATCGACCCGGCCTCGGGCCGCACCCTGTGGCGCAGCGGCACCCGCCCGCAGGGGGCGCAGCCGGTCGGCGTCCGCGGCGGCCTGGTCTACCTGTACGAGGAACCGGACGACAGGACCAGGCGCGTGGTCGCCCTCGACGCCGGTACCGGGCACCGGCGTTGGCAACGCGACATCAGTCGTTCCGAGGACGCGGTCCTGTACGACGGGGGACTGCTGACCCTGTCCCCCGACCAGGCGTCGTTCGTGGCCTACGGTCCCTCCGGCAAGGAGCTGTGGCGGGCGCCCTCGCTGGACGAGTACTGCACTCCGTCGGCGCTGGGCGGCGTCCCCTACGCGCTGTGCTCGCGGGGCACGGAACCCGGCCAGGCCCCCGTCGAGCTGATGAGGATCCGACCCGGCGGCCTGAGCGAGACCGCCACCCTGCCCGAGAAGGCGCAGGCGCTCGGCGCGGTCGGCGGGCAGCCCCTGTTCCTCGCCCCGGAAACCGCCGAGGACGTGTACGAATCCGGGTACGAACGGCCGTACAACGCGCTGCTGCGGGTGGTCCCGGAGACCGGGCAGGTCAGGCGGACACCGCTGGCCCGTCCGCTGACCGGCGCGGCCACCCTCGTGGGCGGCGTCGTCTACTTCGTCCGGTCCGACGGGTCGGTCACCGCGGTGTCGGCGGAGAGCGGCAGGCAGCTCTGGCAGCGGGTGACGGACGTGGAGAGCCTGTCCGCGCCCGCGGTGTCCACGACGTACGGGCGGGTCTACTTCGCCAACCGCTTCGGCCGGCTGCTGGCGCTGGACAGCCGCACCGGGGCGGAGGTCTGGCGCACCTCGGCGCTGGCCGACCCCGGGGACAAGGCGCAGGCCGATCCGCCGCGCGTGCTGCTGGTCGAGGACGCGATCGTGGCGATGGCCGGCGACACGGCCTTCTCCCGGAGCCCGGACGGGCCCGGCTGACGGACCGTCCGAGAGGCCGCCGCTCGTCACTCACGGTACGCGTACGGACACGGGGTGCCCCCGCATGGGAAGCCGCGCCGTCCGAGGGGTGATGTCGCCTTACGTCTTTGGTGTTATATGAGCGGTATGCACCAACTGCTCCGGCGGTTGTGGTCCCGGCGTGGGATACACAGCGTCGCCGGCCAGATGTTCGGTCTGCAGGTCGCGGTCGTCCTGGTTCTTGTGGCGGCGGCGGTCGTCGCGCTCCTGCTGGAGTCCCGCGGCGATGCCGAGCACGAGGCGCAGAAACGCTCCCTCGCGGTGGCGGCCTCCGTCGCCTCCGACCCCTCGGTGCGGCGGGCGCTGACGGACGGCCGTCCGGGCGCCGCGCTCCAGCAGCAGGCCGAGGAGACCCGCAAGCTCTCCGGCGTGGACTTCGTCGTCGTGATGAGTCCCACCGGCGTCCGCTACACCCACCCGGACCCCGCCCGGATCGGGCAGCACTTCATCGGCAGCATCTCGGCGGCGCTGCACGGCGGCGTCGTCACCGAGACGACCGCCGGAACGCTGGGCCCCTCCGTCCGGACGGTGGTCCCCGTGACCGGCCCCGGGGGGAAGGTCGTCGGGCTGGTGTCCGCGGGCATCACCGTCCACCGGGTGACGCTGGCGGCCGGCCGGGAGATGCCGCTCGTCCTGACGGCCGCGGGCCTGGTGCTCACGGCGGCCACCGGGGGGAGCGCCCTCATCGGCAGGCGCCTGAGCCACCAGACACACGGCCTCGGACCGGTGCAGATGACGCGCATGTACGAGCACCACGACGCCGTGCTGCACGCGGTACGCGAAGGTGTCCTCATCGTGGACCCGCGGGGCCGGCTGCTCCTGGCCAACGACGAGGCCAGGCGCCTGCTCGGGCTCGGGGCCACCGACCTGGACGGCCGGCCCGTCACGGACCTCGGGCTCGACCCGGAGGCCGAACAGCTCCTGCTGTCCGGCAGGGTGACCACCGACGAGGTGATCGAGGTCGGCGACCGGCTGCTGGCCGTCAGCCAGCGCCCCGCGGCCCCGGCGGAACCGGCCGGCTGGGTCGCCACCCTGCGCGACACGACCGAACTCAGCGCCCTGATGGGCCGGGTGGAGCTGGTCCAGGGCCGGCTCAGGCTGCTGTACGACGCCGGGATACGCATCGGCACCACCCTCGACGTGCACCGCACCGCCGAGGAACTGGCGGAGTTCGCGGTGTCCGGGTTCGCCGACCACGTCACCGTCGACCTGACGGACGCCGTGCTGCGCGGCGAGGAACCCACTGCGCCGGACGCCGTGGAACTGCGCCGGGTCGCCCTGGGCGGCAGGCGGCCGGACATACCGTTCTACCCGGCCGGTGACCTCATCCGTTTCGACGCTTCGACCCCGCAGGCGGCGTGCTTCCGTTCCGGGCAGCCGGCGCTGGAGGCCGACCTGGCGGCTTTCTCCGGCTGGCAGGCACAGGACGCGGACCGTGCCCGGCGACTGGTGGCCCACGGCGTCCACACCATGGTCACGGTGCCGCTGCGGGCCCGCGGCGTGATCCTCGGCGTGGTCACCTTCTGGCGTTCGAAGGAGCCGGCGCCCTTCACCCACGAGGACCTCTCCCTGGCGGAGGAACTGGTCGCCCGTGCGGCGGTCAGCATCGACAACGCCCGCCGCTTCGCGCGGGAGCACGCCATGGCGGTCACGTTGCAGCGCAGCCTGCTGCCGCACGCCCTGCCGGAGCAGAACGCGGTCGAGGTGGCGCACCGCTACGTCCCGGCCGAGGCGTCTCTCGGCGGTGTCGGCGGCGACTGGTTCGACGTCATCCCGCTGCCCGGGGCGCGGGTCGCCATCGTGGTGGGCGACGTCGTGGGACACGGGCTGCACGCCGCCGCCACCATGGGCCAGCTGCGTACCGCCGTCCAGAACCTGTCCACCCTCGACCTGCCGCCCGACGAACTCCTCTGGCACCTGGACGAGCTGGTCACCCGCATCGACCAGGACCGGGAGGGGGACGGCGGGACGCCGACGCTGACCGGCGCCACCTGTCTGTACGCGATCTACGACCCGGTCTTGGGCCGGTGCACGATGGCCAGGGCGGGCCACCTGGAACCCGTCCTCGTGCACCCGGACGGCCACGCCCGCCTGTCCGGGGCGGCGGCCGGGCCGCCGCTGGGTCTGGGCGGGCTGCCGTACGAGATGACCGAGGTGCTCCTGCCCGAGGGCAGCAGCATCGTGCTCTACACCGACGGTCTGGTGGAGGACCGGCGGCACGACATCGACGAGCGCATCGAACGGCTCCGCCGTGCCGTCGAACCGGCGGGGCGCACGCCGGACCAGATGTGCCGGGCGGCGATGGCCACCATGCTGCCCGGACCGCCGCGTGACGACGTGGCCCTGGTCGTCGCCCGTACCCGGCTGCTCGACGAGGAGCACACCGCGTGCTGGGAGGTGCCGTCCGACCCGTCGGCGGTGGCCGGGGTGCGTGCGGCCGCCGCCGGGATCCTGCGGGACTGGGGCCTGGAGGAGGAGGCGTTCACCCTGGAGCTGACCCTCAGCGAGCTGGTCACCAACGCCATCCGGTACGGGACCGGCCCCATCGGGGTCCGGCTGATCCACGACCGCAGCCTCATCTGCGAGGTCTCCGACGGCAGCAGTGTGTCCCCGCACCTGCGCCGGGCCACCAGCATGGAGGAGGGCGGCCGCGGCCTCTTCCTGGTGGCCCAGTTCGCCGACCGGTGGGGGACCCGCTACACCGCCGAGGGCAAGGTGATCTGGACCGAACAACGCCTCGCCGCACCGTCCTGACGCGTGGTCAGGGCCCGTCGGCGGCGGGGTTGTCCGGGAGGATGGGGAAGATCTGGTCGAGGCCGACCATCCTGAGCACGCGCAGGGTGTGGGCCGGGACGGCGGCGAGTGCGATGCCGGCTCGGGCGGCGTGCGCGTGGTTGCGGGCGGCGATCAGGGCGGTGATGCCGCTCGAGTCGCAGAACTCCATCCCGGCCAGGTCCAGGACCAGGTCCTGGCCCGGTCGCAGGGGGAGGGCGGCGACCAGGTCGCTCAGCCGGGCTGCGGTGGCGTGGTCGAGTTCGCCGAGGACTTCGAGTACCGGACCCGTCGGAGTGTCGCGGGTGGTGAGGTGCAGAAGGCTCATTTCGTGTTCTTCGTGGTGGACGCGGCGGTGGGGACGCCGAGGGCGAGCAGGGCGGTGTCGTCGTCGAGTCCGTCGCCGAAGCCGTCCAGCAGGCCGGTCAGGGCCTGGACGACGGCGTGTGGGGACCCGCCGGCGTGGTCGGCGGTGAAGGCGCGGAGCGCGTCGTCGCCGTAGAGGGAGCTGCGGTCCGCTCCGGTCCTGGCCTCGGTGACGCCGTCGCTGTACAGGAGGAGGGTGTCCCCCGGCCACAGGGTGGTGGTGGCGGTGGCGAAGTGCGCGGCCGGCACGATGCCGACCAGGAGGCCGCCGGGGGTGGGCAGGAAGTCGGCGGTGCCGTCCGCCCGCAGGACGAGGGCCGGGGGGTGCCCTCCGGAGGCGAGGGTGACGGTGGCCTGTCCGGTCGCGGGATCGGGCTCGGCGACGCCGAATATGGTGGTGCAGTAGCGCGGATCGCCGCCCGTGTACCGCTCGTGGAGCACCTTGTTGAGGGTGGTCAGGGCGGAGACCGGGTCGGGGTCGTGCAGGGCGGCCGCGCGCAGGGTGTAGCGGGTCAGCGAGGTGACCGCGGCCGCCTGCGGGCCCTTGCCGCACACGTCGCCGAGGAAGAAGCCGAAGCGCTTGCCGTCCACCGGGAACAGGTCGTAGAAGTCGCCGCCGAGCCGGTCGGGGGAGGCGGCGCGGTAGTGGGCGGCCGCCTCCATGCCGGGCACCCGGGGCAGTGAGTCGGGCAGCAGCGACTGCTGGAGGACGGCGAGGGCGTCCTGAAGCCGCGCGCGATCGGCCTCGGCCTGTTCGCGCGCCTCCTCCGCCGCCCGGCGGGCGCGCAGCAGTTCCTCCTCGTAGGCGCGGCGGTCCCGGGCGTCGAACACGGTCGTACGGATCAGCTGGGGCTGGCCGTCCTCGCCGTGCTTGACCACGGACGACACCAGCACCGGCATCCGGGTGCCGCCGGGCTGCCGCAGCTCCAGGGCGATGCCACCGATCTCGCCCCGCATCCGCAGCAGCGGCGCGAAGTGCGTCTCGTGGTAGAGCCGGCCGCCCACGGTCAGCAGGTCGGTGAACCGCATCCGGCCCACCACCGCCTCCCGGTCCAGGCCGAGCCAGCCCAGCAGCGTGGCGTTGATCTTGGCGATGGTGCCGTCCATCAGCGTGGACAGGTATCCGCACGGGGCGCTCTCGTACAGCTCCTCGGCGCTGTCCTCCAGCAGGGCGGCGAACGCGGCGTCCGCCGCCTGCCTGCCGTCCGCGTCCTGAGGGTCGGGCTGCTGCCCGGCCCGGCACATCATCGCAGGCCCGCGAGGAAGGCGGTGATCGCCTGGTTGGTGGCCTCCGGCGCGGACAGGTGCGGGCAGTGCCCGGTGGCGTCGAGGGTGACCAGCGTCGCCCCGGGGATCGCCCGGTGGACGTAGGCGCCCACCTCGCGGGGCGCGATGGCGTCCTGGGTGCACTCCAGTACCAGCGTCGGCACGCTCACGGTCTTGAGGTCGTCTCTGGAGTCCGAGAGGAACGTGGTCCGGGCGAAGACGCGCGCCATGTCCGGGTCGGTGGCGCAGAAGCTGTTGGCCAGCTCCTCCCCCAGCTCGGGGCGGTCCGGGTTGCCCATGATCACCGGTGCCATCGCCGTCGACCAGCCCAGGTAGTTCGACTCCAGCGAGGCCAGCAGCTCGTCGATGTCGTCGGCGGTGAAGCCGCCCCGGTAGCCGTCGTCGTCGATGTACCGCGGTGACGGGGCGACCATCACCAGCGCGCCGATGCGTTCCGGAGCCAGGCCGGCGGCCAGTACCCCGATCATGGCGCTGACCGAGTGCCCCACGAACACCGCGTCGCGCAGGTCGAGAGCCTCGCAGATCTCGGTCACGTCCTGGGCGTAGCCGTCCAGCGAGGAGTAGCGGTCCGCCGAGAACGCCCCCAGGTCCGAGCGGCCCGACCCCACGTAGTCGAAGAGCACCACCCGGTATTCCTCGGCCAGTGCGGGCACCGTGAGCCGCCACATGTTCTGATCGCAGCCGAACCCGTGCGCGAGCACCACCGTCGGTCCCTGCGGGTTTCCGACGATCGTGACGTTGTTCCTGCGATCGATGTCCATGACCTCACCCTCTCAGACTTCTCGCTGTTCCCCGTGGGTGCCCCGTTTCCGCCGGGGAAGGCGGGGAACCCGCGGCTTTACCGCGACAGCGGCACCGACGTCCAAGAGGAGGCATGTTCCATGACTGCCGGCGAGAAGGCCAAGGCGAAGACCGAGCAGGCCGAGGGGAAGACCAAGGAGACGCTGGGGAACGCCGTCGGCAACGACCGCATGGCCGCCGAGGGACAGGCGGAGAAGAGCAAGGGTGACGCTCGGGAGGCCAAGGAGAAGACCAAGGACGCGTTCAAGCACTGAGGTCTCCGCAGCCACGCCCAGGGCCCTCCCGGAACGATCCGGGAGGGCCCTGTTCGTTTCTCCGGCACCGGCCGCCTCACCGGTCACCCCCCATGAACAAGGTGATTTCGGGTAAATGAGCTGAAGTGAAGGTAAGAGCCCGCGACGAGAGGACACGGGAGGCAAGGAGGAGAGAGGACACGTAAGGCAAGGACGCCAAGGACGACCCACGGGAAGAGTTCTATGGTCACCCCGCTGAAGAACCGGGCATCGGACGAACAGGAACCCGCTGCGCCCCTGCGTTACAGCGTCGCCTGGGACGCGGCGGACGCATCGATCGCCGACGCCCGGGCCGCGGTGCGCACGCTGCTGGCCCGGGCCGGCCACGACCCCGGCGACCGGCCGAGCCAGGACGCCCAGCTCGTCGTCAGCGAACTGGTCACCAACGCGCTGCGGCACGCGCCGGGCCCCGCGGCTCTGGCGCTGGAGGTGTCACCCGACGCGGACCTGCTGCGCATCACCGTGAGCGACAGCTCCCCCCGACCGCCCCGACTGCCCGCCCACGACGCCCGCCGCATCGGCGGCCACGGCCTGCACCTGGTCACCCGGCTGTGCGGCCGGCTGCACACCGTCCCGCAGGCGACCGGCAAGAAGGTCGTCGCCCACCTCCGCCTGCGCGGGTCCGCCGCCTCCTAGGGGACGTCAGCGGCGGCCGGGACGGGCCGGGTCGGGACGGCCGACCGTCAGCGGCGCCGGCCGGTACGGCACGTACGCCGCTCCGTCCAGGCCCAGGGCGGTGGCCGACCTCTGGAGCGCGGCCGGGGTCGCGGCGTCGTCCCAGCGGCCGGTGTCCACGCGGTGTTCGAGAGCGTGCAGGGCGGCCACGGTCTCGGCGGTGGTGAACGCGCAGTGGCCCTGCCGCTCGACGTACGCCTGCCGCAGCAACGCGCCGTCGCGGGCGGCTCGCACGCGGGCGGCGAAGCGGTTCTCCTGCTGCACCGGGACCAGGTTGTCGGCGGTGGTGTGGACGTCGAGCAGGGGCACCCCGAGTCCCTGGCCCGCGGAGGACGTGCGCTGCGCGGTACGGACCGCGGCGGGATCGGCGTCGTAGCCGGCGCCCTCGGTCAGCGTCCGCAGGTCGGCGTCGAGGGACAGCCCGGCCGCCCGGTACAGGGCGCGGACCTGGGGCGCGTGTTCGGAACCGGCGAGCAGCCGGGCGTAGTCGACGCCCCGGTTCCAGGAGTTGTCGCCGCCGACGGACTGCTCGACGGCGTACCGGCCGCCCTCGACGAACGCCAGGATGCCCTGCGCGAACCAGTCGTACTGCTGCGCCTCCTGCCCTGCCCAGTCGGTCGCGGCGGGGCGGGTCTTCCCGGGGGACCAGGCGGGCAGGTTGAGGAAGGCGGCGGCGAGCGCGACCCGGGCGCGGCCCCGGGGGGTGCCCTGGGCGGCGGTGACGGCGGCGGTGAGCCGGTTCGCGGTGGCGGCCGCCTCGTCGGCGGAGCCGAACCGGACCAGCTTGACGTCCTGTGCGGGCAGCAGCAGCCGGGCGATCGTGTACTCGGCGTCCAGCTGGTAGTTGTCCAGGTCCGTGGCGCCCGCGACCAGGCCGCACTGGCCGAGGGCGCCGTCGATGCGGCCGGCGCCGTCGCGGGCCAGCTGCGCGTTCACCAGGCCGCCCATGGACTGGCCCACGGCGATGGTCCGCCGTGGCGCGCCGATCTTCGCGGTGACGGCGTCGAGGGTGGCGAACTGGTCGCGTTCGGCGCTGTTCAGGGCCCACATCGAGCCGTGCGGGTCGTAGGACGAGCCCGCCAGCGCGTAGCCCTCGGCGAGCAGTTCGGTGCGGACGGCGTCGGTGGGGGCGTCCCTGGCGACGGTCGGGCCGAAGCCGTGGCTGAACAGCAGCAGGGTGCCGTTCCAGTGCTCGGGTACGTCCGCCGTCCAGGTGGCGCCGTCCGAGAGGGTGCCGGTGAGGTTGCCGGCGGCCGGGGCGGCCGCCTCGGCGGCGGGCGCGGGCAGGGCGGTGAGGGTGGTGGTGGCCAGCGTGGCGAGGGCGGTGAGGGCGATGCGCAGCCGGGTGCGGACGGGCATGGAAGCGGCTCCTTGCGGGTGGGGGCGGGGAGCGGGTGCCGAGCCAGGACACCGAGGAATGTAGGGCTGATTTCTTACCGCCGTCAACGCGTTGCACAACAATAGGTCGGAGTGGTCCGGCGCCCCGTCCGGGTCCGGACGAACGCCGCGCGGTCAAGGCCCCCCCGAGCCCTGACCGCGCGGCCGCTGGGGACTACTGTCCGACCGGGTTCAGGTAGGTGCCCGGGTGGGTGGCGCCGTCCTGCTTGAGGATCTGGCCGCCGAACGGCCACTTCAGGGTGAAGTGCTTCGTCTCGTTCGGCGGGGTGACCAGGAACTTCGCCGGGACGAACTTCTCCTTCTGCGGCGTGGACCTGGCCACGGGGAGCAGGTTGACGCTGAAGTCCGTGGTGTCCCCCCGGCCCAGGGTGATCTTCGTGGGCCTCTTGGAGGAGCGCACCAGGGACCAGGTGCCGTCGGTCCGCTGGGCGCCGACCATGTCGACACCGGCGAAGCCGGACAGGGTGCAGGTGTGGTTGCTCTTGTTGGTGAACCAGATGAACGCCTGTGTCTGCTTCCCCACCTTCCCCATCTCCGGCTTCGCGTCGTCCCCGGTGGCGAAGCCGGCCTTCAGGTCGGCGGTGTGGCAGCGCGCCGGCGCGGCCTTGGCGGTGGCGGCCGAGGCCGGGACGGCGGCGACGGCGGTGCCGGCGGCGACGATCGCCGCAAGGGCCACGGCGGTCATTTTGGTCTTCATGGCGTGTTCGGTTCCCCTCGAATACGACTTGGTGCGCGAGGTCGGCGCGCACTCACGCACCTGTAGACGCTCGATGCCCGGCGGAGGTTCGGTGCGGGGACGACCTTTTCCGCCGCGTACGGTGGGGACATGGCGCCGCCTCTGCCCGGACCGCTGGCCCACCTGGCCCCGCTGCTCACCCACTACGGCTACTGGGCCGTCGGTGCCGTGATCTTCGTCGAGGACTTCGGGGTCCCCGCGCCGGGGGAGACCATCCTGATCGCCGCGGGGATCTACGCGGGCGCCGGACAGCTGAACATCGTGGCCGTGGCGGCCATCGCCTTCGTGGCCGCCGTGGCCGGGGACAACATCGGCTACCTGATCGGCCACACCGGCGGCCGGGCCGTCGTACACCGCTGGGGCCGGTACGTGTTCCTGACCCCGGAGCGCTTCCACGCCGCCGAGGAGTTCTTCACCCGCCACGGCGGCAAGATCGTCGTCGTCGCCCGCTTCGTCGAGGGACTGCGTCAGGTCAACGGCATCGTCGCGGGCACCAGCGGGATGCCCTGGCGTCGTTTCCTCGTCTTCAACGCCCTGGGCGCCGCGCTGTGGGTCGGCCTGTGGGCGAGCCTGGCCTACGCGGCGGGCACCCACATCACGGCCGTCTACGACGAGATCGCCCGCTACCAGCGCTACGCCCTCGTCGCCCTGGGTGTCCTGGTCGCCGCCCTGGTCCTGCGGCACGTCCGGCGCCGTCGGCACCGGAAGGGCCCCGGTGACCGGGTCACTGGAGGCCGAGACGGCTGAGGGCGGTGGTCCAGTCGGTGACGATCGCCTGCTGTGCGGCGGCGAGCGTGATCCGGCCGGCGCAGACCGCGGTGTGCAGCTTGGTCTCCACCGGGTCCTTCCTGTTGTTCACCCCTTGGCTGTCCTTGTGGCCGGGGTCGGCCGGTTCGACCCACAGGTTCCGGTCGTCGTTGGGATCGCCGCCCAGCTGGAGGCTTATGAGGTGGTCGTACTCGGCCTCCGACATCTTGCCGGTGAAGCCGTACGAGGCGGCGTTGAGCCTCTTCTCCTTGCCGGTGACGTACGCGGAGGGGCGTACGCCGGAGGTGTAACCGCCCTTGCGGCATATCGTCGACTTCAGGTTCGCCTGGGTGACGGCGGGGGAGACGGCGCCGGGCGTGCACTTCGGGTCCTCCAGCGGCTCCCCGTGCTCGTAGCGGTAGTGGCAGGAGTCGGCCGCCGGCTGCTGCTGAACGGTGTAGTTCCGCTGCGGACCCGCGCCCGTCGCGATGGCCGGCGCCGGGCCGGCCTTCCCCGGTGCCCCGGCCCCGGGGCTGCCGCTCCCGGACGGCGTCGATGTGCCGAGCGAGGTGGACTTGCAGCCCGCCAGCAGGAGGCAGGCGAACACGACGGGCGGTACGAGACGGCGGGCAGAACGCATGACGACCCCTCAAGGGCAGGCGACGACTGAGGGGATACTGCCCTACCGGGTCCGGGCCCTACCGCCCGGGGCACCGCGCGAACGACGCACCCGACGCACGGCGCGGGCCACCCCCGGGTGACGTGAGCCCCCGAGGAACCGGTCGGCGCCCCGAAGCTGACGGCCCGTCATCCCGGAGGCCCCGCTATTGCACAGCTGTGACAGTGAGCGCACAGCGCTGTCACCGGGTACGGGAAGACTTCTTCCATCGCAGCGTCATCCACATGCCTGGGGGAACCCCGATGTCCGCTCGTCGCCGTAGGACCACCAAAGCCGCCACCGTCACGGGTGTCGCCGCCCTGCTCGCCCTGTGCGGCGCGGCCGCCACCGCGACGGCCGCGCCGGCCGCCCGCGCGGTCACCGTGCCCAGGGGGCTCACCCTCAGCGACGGCACCCGGCACGTCCTGGTCGGCGGCAGGTCGATCGACTTCGGCACCACCGTCCGCGACCTGGCCTGGAACCCCGGCGGCAGCAAGGCCGCGTTCGTCGACGGGCACGGCGACCTCGTCGTCTCCGACCCCGACGGCAGCCACCGCGTCACCGTCGCCGTCAACCCGGGCGGACAGACCTGGTCCCACCCCACCTGGCAGGTGACCGCCGCCGACCGGGCGAACCACATCCCCGCCAAGAACAACCTCATCTTCTCGGCCAGGGTCCACGGCAGCACGGTCCTGGAGGGCATCAAGGCCACCAGCAACCACGGCAGGCCCGCGAAGATCAGCCTGAATGGCGACCCGGGCGACGGCGCCGTCCCCCAGACCGGCAACACCTGGCCGAACGTCGGCGGCGACTACGGCACGTCCGTCTACGAGAACACCCGTACCGGCGAGGTCTACATCCGCGACGACTACCTGCGCCAGCAGGGCGGCGCGCTGACCAAGGGTTCCGAGCCCGCGCTCGCCCCCGATGAGGAAGAGGTCGTCTTCGTGCGCTCGGTGCACGGGCACGACCACCTCTTCGTGGAGGAGTTCGGCGGCTCCACGAACGTCGTCAAGGACGTCACCCCCGGCGCCGGCACCGACTACACCGAGCCCGCCTGGTCGCCCAACGGCAAAACCATCGCCTTCCGCGCCCCGACCGGCACGTACACCGTCACGAAGACCGCCCACGGCTTCGGCAGGCCCGTCAAGGTCTCGGGCCACACCGGCCTGCCCGCCTACCGCGGCTGACCGCCTCCGCCCAACCGGCCGCCGGAGCGGGCCAGTTCGGCCTGGAGCTCCGGCAGGTGCTGGTCGGCCGTGTCATGCGGCAGGTACTCGACCACATCCAGGAAACGGAACAGGACCTGGGTTTTGGTGACGGCGAACTCGTAGTCGCCGTACCCCACCACGGCACCCATCTCGCCCCGCACGGCGCCCCGGACGACATGCGCGGTCATGTCGTCCGGGTGCTGTGCCGTCAGCCCCCGGCGCGCGTTGGGGCGCGCCAGGTACGGGCAGACCATCGAGGCGTAGAGCATGCACGCGCGGTGGCCCGGGGCCTCCAGGGTCGCCGCCATGTTGCGGTACGGCCGTCCGGCGGCGAGCGCCTCGCGGATCGCCGCGCTCTCCGCGGCGCCGACCACCCGCCACACCGGCCCTCTGGGAATCAGGGTGTTGCAGACCGAACACAGCCGCTGCCGCGCGCACTCGGCGCTGCGCCCGTAGTCGGTGAGCGCGAACTGGGGCTCGTCGCCCTCCCACGGGGTGATGGCGGGCACCGGGTACCCGCGGCTGTCACGGGGCCGGGCCTCGACGGCCGCCGGCATGGGCACGGAATCGAATCGCACACCCCATGGTGGACCAGACGGCCCCGGCGCCGCGACGGTTGCCCGGGTGTGCGTCAGCCGGCCGGGCAGCCGAACCAGTTCACCGTGGAGTGGTCGACCGTGTAGCCCAGGCACCTGACGGTCCTGTCGTGCAGGGTCTCGGTGCGGTCGACCGCACCGGTCTGGTAGTCCGTCCGGTAGTGCGGCTGGACGAGGGTGTCGATCTCGACGGTGTACCAGCGGCGCTTCTCCTCCGGCAGGCTGCAGTTGTGGCCGGTGATGTTGCGGCTGGGGCCCTGGTCCTTCCAGACGGGCCGTTCGGCGCGGTCGCAGTGGGCCTCCGCGGCACGGGCGCCCGCGGGTACGGCGCCGGTGCCGACCAGGGCCGTCATGCCGGTGGCCACCGCGGCGGTGACGCCGAGCAGGCGCTTGAGGGTGGGGTTCATCGAGTGGTCCTCCTGCCGACTGGGGTGACGGTCCGAAGTCGCCTGTCACCGTAGTGTGATCGTCACATCTGTCGGGCGGTCCGGCTCGTCGGCCGGACGCGCGCTCGTCCGACCTGGTGACGGCACCCCGTGACCAGGTAAAGGGTTCGGCATCGTCGGTTCAACGGTCTTGATATGCGCATGACCTTTTCGATGGGATGCGCGAGACCATCCTCGAAATACCAGCAGGGGGATCCATGCACATAGCCCTCACCGGGCGGGGCGTCGCGGCTGCCACGTCCGTCGCCGCCCTCGCGGTCGCCGCACTGGCGACCGCCGCCCCCGCCGCCGCACCGCACACCCTCGCGGTGCCGGCCGTCGTCGGGCACACCCTGGTCCACGGCGTGAGCGACCCGCTCTCCAGCGCCCAGTGCCAGGCCAAGTGGCACATCAACTGCTACGGGCCGCTCCAGTACCGCACCGCGTACGACCTCAACCCCCTGTACCGCAAGGGGATCACGGGCAAGGGACGCACGATCGTCATCGTCGACTCGTACGGTTCCCCGACCGTGCAGCACGACCTCGACGTGTACAGCAAGCAGTACGGGCTGCCCAGCACCAAGGTGAAGGTGGTCAAGTGGGGGCACGTGCCCGCCTTCGACCCCAAGAACTCCGACATGACCGGGTGGGCGGGCGAGACCACCCTGGACGTCGAGATGGCGCACGCGGTGGCGCCCGCCGCCAAGATCGTGCTGGTGGAGACGGCGGTCGCGGAGACCGAGGGCACCACCGGTCTGCCGGAGATGATGAACGCCGAGAAGTACCTGATCGACCACGGCGTCGGCGACGTCATCAGCCAGAGCTTCGGCGCCACCGAGAACACCTTCCCCGGCTTCGACAAGGGGAACTTCTCCAGCATCAAGAACCTGCGGTACGCGTTCCAGGACGCCGACCGCAAGCACGTCACCGTGCTGGCCGCCTCCGGTGACGGCGGCGCCACCGACCTCCAGGCGGACGGCAAGACGTACTACAAGAAGCGCGTCAACTCCTGGCCGTCCTCTGACCCGCTGGTCACCTCCATCGGCGGCACCCAGCTGCACCTGAACGACAAGGGCGAGCGCGTCAAGCCGGACAGCGTCTACAACGACTACGGCTCGGGCGGCGGCGGCCAGTCCCACGTGTTCACCCGCCCGTCCTTCCAGAACGGCGTGAAGAAGGTCGTCGGCACCCGCCGCGGCACCCCGGACGTCTCGATGGCCGCCGCGGTCAACGGCGGCGCCTGGATCTACTCCAGCTACGACCCGACCGCCGTCGGCTGGGACGTCACCGGCGGCACCAGCGAGGCCACCCCGCTCTTCGCGGGCATCGTCGCCCTCGCCGACCAGGCGGCCGGGCACCGGGTGGGCAACATCCAGCAGGCCCTGTACCGCCTCGCCGCCCACGCCAGGGCGAACGGCATCGTCGACGTCAACGACGGCACCGACAACTCCTACCAGGGAGTGACCGGTTACAAGGCGGTCAACGGCTACGACCTCGCCACCGGCGTCGGCACCGTCGACGCCCTGCGCTTCGTCCCGGCCCTCGCGAAGGCGAGCCGCCACGGCTGACGCCCCTCGCGGTGCGCGGACGGCGGCCCGGGTTCCGTACCC
>NZ_JBEYJU010000134.1:0-18767 GCF_040703965.1 Streptomyces sp. NPDC006655
GCGGACGTTGCACTCGCCGCATGACCCCAGCAAGCCCCAATCACCCCAAACCCGACGGGGGTGCCTTGACGAAGGACATAGAGGCACCCCCCCGCGTAGGGGAGTTCACCTACACCTTCGACGCCCTCACCGAACTCACCTCCGGACTGCTCGACCAGCTGGGCCTGGACCGCTACGCCCTCTACGTCCAGGACTACGGCGCCCCCATCGGATGGCGCCTGGCGCTCGAGCACCCCGAACGGATCTCCGCACTCGTCACCCAGAACGGCAACGGCTACGAGGACGGTTTCGTCGAGTCGTTCTGGGTCGACGTGTGGGCCTACGGGGCGAACCCCGGCCCTGACACCGAACCCGCCGTCCGCGCCGCGCTGGGCGTCGACGCCATCCGCTGGCAGTACCTGCACGGCGTGCCCGACCCGAGCCTGGTCAGCCCGGACACCTGGGAGCACGACTTCGCCCTCGTCTCCCGCGAGGGCAACGACGAGGTCCAGCTGGCGCTGTTCCGCGACTACCGGAACAACCGCCCGCTCTACCCGCTGCTGCACGAATTCCTGCGCACCGGCGAGGTCCCGGTGCTCGCCGTGTGGGGCCGCAACGACGAGATCTTCGGCCCGGCGGGTGCGCGGGCCTTCGCCCGCGACGCCAAGGACGCGGAGGTGCACCTGATCAACGGTGGTCACTTCCTGCTGGAGAGCCACCCGGACGTCGTCGCGGGTTACCTGCGCGGCTTCCTCGGGCGGGTGCTGGGACAAGAACTCGCGCGGACAGGCGGATAAGGCGTCTGCTCATGGGCGCAGAGTCGTGGCGGTTGACCCCAGCCAGGTCACGGCACTGTCGGGTGCGGTGCAACGCGGCAGGGTCTGTCCCGACGCCGTGCGCGGGTGATCAGGGGGCAGCCCGTCGTCGGGCCGCGGGGACGGTCAGGCTGCCGGCGCGAATGCGGTGATGGCGTCGACAAGGTCGGCCGGGGCTTCCAGCGGGATCAGGTGACCGGTGTGGGGGACCACCACGAAGTCGGGGTGGGAGAGGTAGGGCACCAGGTTGTCGCGGAGCACGGCGACGGGCTCCACCTGGTCGTGTTCTCCGGCGACGACGAGAGCGGGCACGTTGACCATGCGCGTGTGTTCGGTGATGTCCTGCGCGATACCGTGCAGCGGCCACTCGGTGCGGGCGGCGTCGGTGCCGGTCCGCGAGTCGGTCACGATCTGCGCCTTGACCGACGCGGGCAGCTCGGTCGCGGTGAGGACGTGATCCCGTGCACCGGCCACGGACTCGGCGGAGTCGTAGGCGTGCGACAGGGCTTCCTGGTACTCGGGAGTGACCTGTGCGGCGGGCTTCGCCGGGCCGGAGCCGACGAGAACGATGCCGCGCAGGCCGGCGGGCCGGGTGGCCGCGACCAGCTGTGCGACCTTTCCGCCCATCGAATGCCCCACCAGGACGTGGTCGGTGACCCCCGCATCCGCGAGCACGGCGAGCGTGTCGTCGGCGAGCTGACCGAGCGTGTAGGGACCGGGCAGGGCGCTCGACCGGCTCCACCCGCGGAAGTCGACCGTGAGCACGTCACGGCCCGCCAGGCGGTCGACGACGAGGTCCCAGGTGCGGGCGGAACCGCCCCAATAGTGCAGGAACACCAGAGTCGGTCCGGTCCCCGGCCGATGGTCGTAAGTGGGCAGTAGCGTCTGCTGCGTCGTGTCCATGATGGCTCTTCCGGTCGATGCTCTGGGCGATTGCCCCGTGCATTCATTGAAGCTTCTGCACCCGGACGGGGCATCGGCGCGACTGGTCGCCCGATGGTGAAAACTGGACACGTGAGCGTGATCCGGCACATGACCTACCAGCCCGCGGGACGCCGCGCCGCCTCGGTCGAGACGATGACGTTCGGCCGCCTTCGCGAGCTGAACGACGGCGGCACGCAGCGCGCCGACTTCCACGTCCTTGCCGTCATCGACGCCGGACCCGGCTCAGTCACCGTCGATTTCCGCCGCCACCCGCTCCAAGATCAGTCCGCGGTGTGGATTCCGCCCGGCGCCGTGCACCGGTGGGACGACATCGCCGACGTGGCAGGGCACCTCGTGCTGTTCGTACCGACGGCGCCGGTCACTCGCGCCAGCCGAGAACTGGCCGCCTCCCCGGACCCGGCCGCGCACTGGAGCATCCCCGACGCCGACTGGCCCTTCGTCGACACGGCGCGCAGCCATCTCCTCCTCGAAGCATCCGCCCCACCCGGTGACTCCCGGACGGAGCTGCCCGAAATCCTGCTTTCCGCGCTCATCACCCGACTGCACCCACCACACGCCGAAGCACGGCTCACCCCTCCGGTGTTCCGGTTGTTCCGCTCCAGCGTCGAAGCGCACTTCCGGCAACACCACGACGCCGGCCACTACGCCCGTGCGCTGGGATACGCGCCCCGCACCCTCTCACGAGCGGTGCAGCAGGCCACCGGCCGCACCGCCAAGGCGTACATCGTCGAACGGATCACCCTGGAAGCCAAACGGCTCCTCGCACACGACCGCCTCACCGCCGCCCGCTGCGCCGACGTACTCGGCTTCCCCGACGCATCCAGCTTCTCGGTGTTCTTCCACAGGGCCACAGGCGAACGCCCGGGCGCGTGGCAGGCGACGGTGGCCGCCGAGTGAGGAGGCGCCCATCAGAACACGCACATCTATGAAGAAGGCCCGGATCAGCGCCCTCGGCCTTTCTGCTGTCCGTCGTGATCAGTCGGCGCGTGCCGGATTCATGCCGCAAGGCTTCAGGTGCTCTCCGCGCGGTTGCGGCCCATGCCGTACGGACGCACTCGGTGCCGTCTCGCCAGTACCCGACCCGGTTGCTTCGGGTGAGGTCCGGGGCTTCTGCGGCTGCGGCTCTTTCCCCTGATTCCGCCGCACGCCGCCGTGCCTCACGTCATGAGGGCCTCACCTCGGGGCAGGCGGCACGTGATTTTTTGGCACACCGTGATCAGGTGCGTCTCCTGACGTGAACTGCCGTCTGCGGGGCGGTCCTATGATGGCCAAACTTGTTGGCTTGAGGGGGAGTTGCTTACAGTGCAACGAAGATCGCTCGCTTTCGTCGGGGTAGCCGCGCTGGTGCCGCTGCTCGCTTCGGCCGCCGCCGCGCAGGCGGCGTCGGGCTCGCTGACGGTCACCACGCTGGGTCGGCACGGTGCCAAGGTCTCGACGACCGTCACCGTCGTCGCCGTGCCGTCCGGTCAGACGTACACAGTCAAGTCAGGCAAGCGGATCAGCCTGCCGTCGGGGCGCTATCTCGCGATGACCGACATATACGAGAGCGCTACCGAAGGCTGGGGCACCGACACCATCGGCGCGCAGGTCGTGACGGTGTCGGGCAGCAAGTCGGTGACGCTCGACGCGCGCAAGGGCAAGCCTGTCAAGGTGTCACTCGACACGCCTGCCGACGTGACGGGGCCGCCACTGATCAACGCGCGGGTGTGCGCCGCCAACATGGACATGCCGTCCGCCTACAGCGTCGGCGGCTGGAACGACGAGGGAGCCCTCTACGCCATCCCGAACTCCTCCAAGCTCCTCCAGTTCGGGTACCTCGCGCAGTGGTCCGGCAACGACAGCTATGTCGCCGTGAAGAAGGCCACCGGTATCCCGGCGGCGCCCGGGGGCTCGTTCAAGCGGTCGGGGCTTGCGACGATGCGCTTCTCGGTGCGCGCCGGAACGCAGATGGGTACTCAGGTCGACACCGCGCTCCAGGCGGCGCCGAAGACCGATGACTGCACGACCGACCTGATGGCCCAGGTGCGCGACGACAACGCCCCGTACAGCGCCACCGTCCACCTGACTCCCGGAACCTGGCAGCCGCGCGACGACATCTTCGGCAGCAACGGCGACAACGTCAGCGGCGGCTTTCCGAAGCTCAGGACCCTGAAGGCGGGGCAGAGCTTCACCCAGTCCTTCGGCCGGGCTGCATGGGGCCCCATGCGCAATCTGCCGCTGCTCGGGCAGAAGTCCGTCACCTTCTTCGCGGACGCCCTGATCGGCGACCTCGACATCGGCGGCGACTGGGGGGACCTGACGAAGGAGACGGTGGTCCTCTCCAAGGGCAGCACCACCGTCAAGAAGCAGACCCTGACCGACTGGCGCACCGGGCCCGCCGAGTTCGACGCCCCTGTCCGCTCGGCCGGCTGGTACCGCCTGACCGCCGACGCCCACCGTTACCGCCCGGGCATCACCTTCCCGGCCGGCATGCTGTCGCCGCGGACCACCCTCGACTGGCACTTCAAGGTGTCCGACCCGGCCAAGGCGATGGTCGCGCCCGTCTTCCTGACCCGCTTCCTGCCCACCGGGCTGAACAGCCACAACCAGGCCGCGCCGAACAGCACCACGACGGTCGACGTGAGCGCCGGGCGTGCCTCCCAGGGCCCCGACATCAAGCTCACCAAGGTCACCGCCGCGTCCGTCCGGGTCTGGTCGTCCGCCGACGGCGGCAAAACCTGGAAGGCGGCGACCGTCAAGCGGTCCGGGTCGGCCTGGCAGGCGTCCGTTCACAACCCGGCGTCCGGCGCCGTCGCCCTGCGCTCCGAGGTGACGGATTCCGCCGGAGACACCTCGGTGCAGACGGTGTACCGGGCGTACGCCATCGGCTGAGGGTGTTGCTCTGCTCCCGTGATGCTCCGTGATGCTCCGTCGGCCCGGAGGAATCCCACATCCGGGCCGCACCCGACTGCATCCGGGCCGCATCCGACTGACAGAGTGCGCTGAGGAAGGCCTGCGGCGACTCGTCTCGGAGGGCGTGCCCCGAGCGTGCCCTTCACAGACCGGTCAACCACGGTTGGCAGCAGCGCGAATCCGCTTTTTGAGGGCGGCACATCGGAGCGAAAGCGCCTGGAAGGAACCCGGGTTGCCCGAGCGCCGTCGCTTCCCGAGCTGAGCGCGCGAGTCCCCTTCTCGTCACCCGCTCCACGGAGAAGGCCCAGGTCAGAGACCTGGGCCTCTTTGCTGTGCGCGGTGACCGAACGCCGGCCTGGACGCTGGTCGACGCCTACCGCACCACGAGGCGAACGGAAGAAGCGCGGCCTCCAGTACGGCGACCCGTCCTGACCCGGGCGCCCGAGCGGGGCCGCAGCCACCACTGGCTGCGGCCCCGCCGTGCGGCTGTGCACGCGCGACGGCGCCCTTCAGCCGTTGATCCGACCCGGGTTGCGCTTGGTGCGGCCGGAGGCGAAAAAATTCTGTGGCTCTTCACGGCAACCTTTTCGGCCTCTGGGACCACTCGGTGTTGTCCGGCCAGGTGGTCGGCCAGATGCAACGGCTGAAAGAGAGCACAGGCGTGTCCCTGGAACGAGAGCACAGACATGTCCCCGGCCCCCCCACGTCATCGGTGACGTCCCCCGTCGGCGGCCACCGTGCCGTCGGCGGCGCGCGCGGTGGCCGCCCGAAGCATCGTGGCCGTCGGTTGCTCGCGCGTCGGGGTCTGTGGGCGGGTCTCGCCATGGTGGTCGTGACCGGCTCGGCCGTTGTGGTCAGCCAGGCTTCGGCGCAGCCGAAGACCCTGGATCTGAAGAAGTGGTACGTGCTGGTCAACCGCAACAGCGGCAAGGTGCTGGACGACCGGGCCTCCGCCAAGAACGACGGCGCGGCGGTGGTGCAGTGGAGCCGGCATGGCGGCCCCAACCAGCAGTGGCGGTTCGTCGACGCGGGTGACGGGTACTTCCGGTTGCAGAACCGGAACTCCGGCAAGGTGCTGGACGACCTCGGCTGGTCGAAGACCGCCGGCTCCGCCCTCGTGCAGTGGAAAGACCTGAACGGCACCAACCAGCAGTTCAAGCTCGCCAAGTCGCCGGACGGCTACGTGCGTCTGGTCAATCGCTTCAGCGGCATGGCCGTCGACGTCCACAACGCCGCCAAGACCGACGGGAGCGGCGTCGTCCAGAACCGCGACCGGGGCGGGGCCGATCAGCAGTGGCAACTCGTCCCGGTCGGGAGTGTCGGCAGCTCCGGTACGCCCACCGCGCCGAGCAGCAGCGTTCCCGCCAGCCCGGCTCCGAGCAGCTCGCACCCGTCGTCCACACCGTCGTCCACGCAGTCTCCCGTGGCCGCCGGCGGCAGCTCGACGACACGTTTCATGGGCAGCAGCACGGTGCTCATCGGCGGCTCGATGTCCGACGCCTCGGCGGCCGCCGCGCCGTTCGACGTGCGGTACGCCTATGTGCACAGCCAGCCCGCGCCCTCCTCGGACTACTACACGGCAGCGAAATGCCAGGACGGATGGTCGGGCTGGTGGGGCTGCTGGAACGGCAGCACCACGGCACCCGGCACGTACGTGACCTGGCGGGACGACGTGGTGTCCCAGGCGACGTACAAGGGCAGCGCGCGTCCGCAGAAGATGCTCTGGACCTGGTACTCGTTGCGCGACCTCGGGGACGCGGCGGGCGAGGGCGACGGTCCGGGCGAGGTCAAGGCCATCAACCGCGTTGACCTGCTGACCCGTTACCTCAACGACTACCGTTTCTTCCTCCAGAAGATCGGCACGTCGCAGGAGGCGATCGACCTCGAGCCCGACTTCTGGGGCTACGTCCGGTCGCTCGGCGATCCGCACCAGGTTCCCGCGCAGGTCTCGAGCGCGAACCCGAAGGACTGCGGTTCGCAGGAGAACAGCGCCACCGGACTCGCCCAGTGCCTGATCTCGATGGCGCACAAGTACGCGCCGAACACCGCCGTGGGGATGCACCTCTCCTGCTTCGACTGGCAGACCAACACGCAGGCTTGCGTCAAGTCCTACGAGAGCTTCGGGGCCAAGAACGCCGACTTCCTGGCCACCGACGTGTCGGACCGCGACGCGGGCTGGTACGCACAGCCGGCCCACGGCGGCAGTGACCACTTCTGGAACGACCAGAAGGCCGCCGCCGCGCTGCAGTTCTACAAGACGATGGCCGAGTCCGTGGGCAAGCCGGTGGTCCTGTGGCAGATCCCCGTGGGCAACATGGCGCAGAACAACACCCTCAACCATTACAAGGACGACAAGGTGGACTGGTTCTTCGCACACATGGACCAGGTCGCGAAGGCCCATGTCGCCGGCCTGTTCTTCGGCCCGGGGCAGCAGGAACAGACCTCGGTCGAAACCGACGGCGGAAACCTGATCAACAAGACGATCGCGTACCACAACTCGGGCGGTACAGCACTCAAGTAGGTGAAGCCGGCGAATGCGCCCCCATCTCTTCGATGGGGGCGCATTTCGTCGTCTGTGCGGGCGCCGATCGAGGCGGCCTCGGCGAAGGGGAGGATCGTGCTGACGGGTGACGGCGGGGAAGCCGAGTTGGACCGCGCGGCCGGGGGAGTGCGGGCCGTGCCGGTCGAGGAGTGCGTCGAACGACGGGAACCCCAGCCGGCGCACGGCTGGGGTTCCTCGACGAGGCGGTGAGCAGCGGTCAGCGTTGCAGGGTGAGGACGCCCGGCCGCCACGGAAGCTGGTCGTACGGTCCGCTCGCGGTGGGGGACTTGCCCTGGTAGAGGAACTGCAGGTTGCAGGGGTCGATGGTCATGGTCTGGTCGGGGTTGTTGCGGACCAGGTCACCGTGGCTGATGTCGTTGGTCCAGGTGGCACCGCTGTTGGCCTTGCCGGCGAAAGGGTTGCTCTCGGTGGCGGCCTGGGGGGTCCAGGAACCGCTCAGGCTGGTGGCGGTGAAGGAGCGGAAGTAGCGCTGCTCGTTGGCGCCGCGCGCCTCGACGATCATGAGGTACTGGTTCTGGCCCTGGACCTTGTAGACCTGCGGTGCCTCGAACAGGTTCTTCACCGTGTCGCTCATGACCGTGGTGTACGACGACCCGAAGTTGCCCGGGAAGTTCCCGATCGGCATGCTCGCCCGGTAGATCCTGCCGTTGTCACCGGCGAAGAACAGGTACATGTTCTGGTCGTCGGCGATCAGGGTCTGGTCGATCGGGCCGGTGCCGGATTCGGCGCGGGGGATGCTGCCGGTGAACAGCGGCTGCGGCGCGGACCAGCCATGGGGGTCGGTGGGGTCGCTCGACGTGCGGTAGACGAAGGGCGACGCGCCCCACTGGGACGCCAGCACCCAGATCTTCCTGGGCGCGAAGTAGAACAGCGTGGGAGCCACCGCGTTCTGGCTCATGCCGGTCTGCCCGGCCGAGGCCATGTCCGCCCAGTTCGTGAAGGGCTTGAACATCATCGAGCCGTACGACGACCCCGACACGCTCGACGCGTAGACCAGGTGCTTGCCGTGGTACGTCACGGTGGTGAAGTCCTTCACCGCGTCCCACCCGTTCGCCGGCTGCGCCGACGCACCCGTCGACGTCCACCGGTACGTCGACGGAAGAGCACACGTGGTGCTCTTCGGCGCCGTGGCCGGCTTGAAGTTCCAGTGCTGGTTGGCACCGCCGCCGTTGGCGCCCCAGATCTGGACGGGAGTGCCGTTGGCGGTCCGACCGCCGGGGATCTCCAGCGCCCGGCCGCCGGCGACGTTGGTCAGTGTGTAGGAGCCGTCGCTGTTCCGGGTGGCCCGCCAGTGCTGGTTGGCGCCACCGTTGGAGTCCCAGACCGTCATCCTCGTCCCGTTGGCCGTCTGGTTGCCCGGCTCGTCCAGTACCCGGCCGCTGGCGACGTTGGTCAGTGTGTAGGAGCCGTCGCTGTTCCGGGTGGCCCGCCACTGCTGGTTGGAGGCACCGCCGGCGTCCCACACCTGGAGCGGGGTGCCGTTGCCGTCGTACCCCGCGGGTTCGTCGAGAACGCGTCCGGCGGCCGCGTTGGAGAGCGTGTAGACGGTGCCGGAGGTGAGGTCCCCGGCCGTCGTGCCGCCGCCCGCCGTGCCCCCGCCGCTGCCGCTGGTGCCGCCCAGGGCGGTGAGCACCGCGCCGTAGGCGGGCTTCTTGTTGCCGCCCGCGTCGAACAGCAGCGGGCTCTCACCGGTGCGCCAGGAGTCGCTGTCGCGGATGCCCCACACCGTGATGCCCGTGCAGCGAGCGACGCTCATGCACGCCTGGACGGCGGCGGTGTACGCGGTCGGCGACGCCTGGGCGATGTCCAGCTCGGTGATCTGGACGTCCACGCCGAGCGCGGCGAACTTGGACAGGGTGGTCCGGAAGCCGCCCGGCGGGCCGCCGGCGCCGAAGTGGCTCTGGAAGCCGACACAGTCGATGGGCACACCGCGGGACTTGAAGTCCTTGACCATCGCGTAGACGCCCTGCGTCTTGGCGTCGGTCCAGTTCTCGATGTTGTAGTCGTTGTAGCAGAGCTTGGCCGAGGGATCGGCGGCCCGCGCGGTGCGGAACGCCTCCTCGATGAAGCCGTTGCCCAGCACGTCCTGGAAGACCGAGCTGCGGTGCTGACCGCTGCCACCGTCGGCGAACGCCTCGTTGACCACGTCCCAGGCGTAGATCTTGCCCTTGAAGTGGGACATCTCGGTGGTGATGTGGTTGTCCATCACCCTGCGCAGGGTGTTGGCGTCGGTGATGGACTTGACCCAGCTCGGCAGTTGGGAGTGCCAGACCAGGGTGTGCCCGCGCATGCGCTGGCCGTGCGCGGTGGCGTGGCCCACGATCGCGTCGGCGGGGGCGAAGTTGAAGTTCCCGCGGGAGGGTTCGGTGGTGTCCCACTTCATCTCGTTCTCCGGGGTGATCATGTTGAATTCCCGGTCGAGAAGCGTGGAGTAGGACGAGTCGCCGATCCTTCCGGCAGCCACGGCCGTACCGAAATAGCGGTGGCTGTCGGCCGCTGCCGCGCCCAGCGTGCGGGAATTCGGTGTGTGTGCGGCCTGGGCGACCAGGGGTACGGCAGCACCCGCGGCGGCGAGGACCACGGCGGCGGCGAGCACGCGGCGGGTTGCCGGACGGCGGCGATGGGAGCGGTTCTGATCTGACAACGGCATGTCCTTCTGGCGCAGCGGGCCTTGATCCGGCCCTGGTCATGAGCCAGTTGCCGCCGCGCACAGAGAAGTTGCCGCGATCGAGGGAAGAATGTTCGCGGCCGCCGTCACCCGGCGGCCTGTGCGGCAAGGGGCCTCGTCCCCTTGCCGCACAGCGGCGTTCACCGGGTCGGGACGAACCCTCCCCGGACCGACGAGGAGCCGCCCGAACCCTGCGCGTCGACGCGGTAGCCGTCGCCCGCGGCACTGTGCCCGTCGGCGCCGTTGTTGAACTGGGCGGCGAACTCGTGGTTCCCGGTCGGCACCGTCAGGCCCGGTTTGAGGACCCAGCGGTAGACCAGTGTGCCGCCGGCCTCCTGGACGGTGACGGTGAAGTCGTCACTCGGCAGGGTCTGCCAGGTGCCGGTGTTCTCCACTCCGCCGGTCTGTGCGATCCGCATCTCGATCGTGAGCGAGGTGAGCGGCTGGGTCGTCTTGAGGACGAGGTTGCTCTGCGTCCAGTAGACGGTGCTCTTCGGATCCAGCGAGCCGGCCGACCACAACGGCCCGTTCCGGCTCTCGTCGGCGGTCGGCGATGGACTGGTGGCCGGCGGAGTCGGGCGCGAGCTGCCCGGGGTGGTGGCCGGGGCCGGCGCGACGGGGGTGGGGCGGGCCGAGGTCGGGTGGGTCGAGGTCGGGTGCGGGGAGCCGGCGGTGGGGGAGGGGGTGGCAGGCGTGGTCACGGTGGCCGACGGCGACGAGTGCACGACGATGGCGGCGACGGCGAGACCGCCGGTCGCCAGAATTCCGGTGGCGGCGAGCCCGGCGAGCGCGATCCTGATCCCGGACCTCGCGAACGGCCGCGCGCGGTGACGGACGGCGGGGCCGGCCATACCGCGTTGCACCCGGGCCAGCATCCGCGCGCGGTCGGGCCGGTGGGCCTCGGCGGCCTCGCGCAGCTGACGGGCGATCTCCTCGTTCACCGGTTCCTCCTCCCTGCCAGCTCCCCGGCCGCTCGTGCGCCCAGTATCCGTTCCAGCTCGGCCATTCCCTTCGAGGTCTGGCTCTTCACCGTGCCGACCGAGACGCCCAGCGCCACCGCCGTGTCCTTCTCCGACAGGTCGAAGGCGTGCCGCAGCACCACGCAGGCCCGCTTGCGGAACGGCAGCCGGGCGAGCGCCGCGCGGACGTCCAGCACGGCCGCCGTGTCCGGTCCGTCCACCTTCTCGGGGCTGCGGGACCAGAACAGCGCGATCCTGCGTCGCTCGCGCACCGCGCTGCGGATCCGTCCCCGCGCCAGGTTGGCCACCACACCGCGGGCGTAGGCGAGCGGGTGGTCGGCCTGCCGCAACCGGTCCCAGCGCTGCCACAGGGCGACCAGGGCGTCCGCCGCGAGGTCGTCCGCCGCGTCACTCTCGCCGGTCAGCAGGTGAGCCAGACGGGCGAGTTCGGCATAGTGGCGTTCGAAGAATTCGTGGAACTCCGCGGACGCGTCATCGAGGACCATCCCCCGGTCGCCCTCTCCTGGCAATGATGTGCGCGTTGATTGCGCGTTCAACAACGGGGGGCGCAGCCTAACAGGGCCCGGCCCGGGATTCGAACAGCGGTCGTGCTCGGTTGCGGGGCGGCGAAGGCTGGCCGGCGGGCTGGTCACTGCCGGACCAGTCCGCGCCTGCGCCCCGGCTGCGGCGCGGTGTGCTTCGGTGCCCTCATGTCCGTCCATCCGGTAGTTCGACTCGGCCTTACGGCTCCCAGTTGCCGCAGCGCACGAGAAGGTTGCCGGGTTTTTGAGATCCCGGTGGCCGGCCACCGGTCCCCAGGTCCGTAAGGAACACCAGCACTTCAGGAAGCACCCAGACTCGATGAAGCGATCTTGGCACCTTGTCCTGGCGTCGGCTCTCGTCGCGGGAGCCGTCACGCCGGTGGTGGCGGTGGGCAGCGCGGTCGCCGCGGACGGCGACATCACCTCGGCCGTTCTGGCGAACCGTGATGTCGTCCTGACCGGAGACGCGGTCGTGCGCGTCCCGCGGGGAACCCACACGTACACCGGTGTGATCAGCGGTGAGGGAGCCCTTCGGGTGTCCGGCACCGGCACGCTGGTCCTCGCCAAGGACAGCACCTTCACCCTGCCGCGCTCCCGGCAGCACCAGAGGGTCCGGATCCCGGGCGGCAACCACCCGTACGTCGTGGTCGGCAGTCCCGACGAACCCGCGGTCACCGTGGACGCGGGGGCGACCCTCCAGTACGGCACCGGCGGTACGACCGGTCTGATCGGGTCCTTCCCGTACAACACACCCGGTTACCAGCAGAACCAGGACAACATCCGGGTGGACGGCACCCTGCGTCTGTCTCTGACCCGGCTGTTCAACCTGGGCGTCATCAGCGGCTCCGGCCTGGTCACCCAGCCCCGGAACATGTGGGGAACGCTCCAGATCTGTGGCACCAACCCGTTCTCCGGCATCTTCGACAACGGCACGGGCGTCAACTTCGCGAGCACCACCTGTGCCGCCGACCTCCCCCATGCCCGCTCCGTGGTCAACCGCGGTTCATGGATCATCGACACCCCGCTCGACCACACGGTCGTCCAGCGGCAGAACTTCTACAGCCACGAGTTCGGCAACGACGTCAACGTGCACTCCCGCCCGGGCAGCAAGGTGATCCTCACCGGTGTCTACAGCTGGAGCGACAGCGGCGACGGGGCGGCGCCGTCGCTGAGCGACCCCGGACTGAACTGGCGGCCCGTGGCCCACAACCTGAACAAGCGCGGCACCAACATCGAGGGGGCCGACGTCCAGTGGGGCGACGGGACCACGCACCGGATCTTCATGCCCGGCACGGCGCAGACGGTCTACATCAACCTGCACGCCAGACGGCAGCGCTCCCGGCTCACCTTCGACTACGACGGACCGGTGACCCTGGGCGCGCCCATCGGCGGCGGCATGTATCACGACACCCTCAGCGCTCCCGGCGCCGGGGACGTCGTCATCGCCGGCACCAGCGGCAACGACGTGACCTTCGCGGCAGCGCAGTACTACGACGGATCCACCACCATCGACCGGAACGCGACCCTCCGTCTCGGCTCCGGGACCGCGGGCGGCGACGGGAGCCTCCACACCGGCGGAGCCTTCGACAAGGTGATCGGCAACGGTTCGCTCGTGCTCCGCAACACCAGGACGCCCGCCACCCTCCCGACGGTGACCGGTACCGGATCGCTGACGCAGAGCGGAGCCGCGGCCACCACCGTCACCAGCGCCGCCTACACCGGCACCACCACCGTGGCCAGAGGCAGCCTGATCGTCTCCGGGACCTCTCTGCGCACCTCCGGCGCGGTCGTCCTGACCGGTTCCTCGGCCGTCCTGGATCTGAGCAGGGCACGCGACACGACCCTGCGCAGGCTGCGGGTCGGCACCGGCGCGAAGATCCTTCTGTCCCGGAACTCCCCTGAGCTGACCGTCGGTTCGACGACCGCAAAGGTCTCCGGTACCGGTCTCGCCATCGGCCGGGCGCGCTTCTCCGTCAGCCGGGCCGGCGCCCACACCGTGCTCACCGCCCTCCCCGCCTCCGCCGCGACGACACCGGCGCCCTCCCCGTCCCGGACCGGCCGAGCGGTCACCCCCCTGGGCGCCTCCACCGGCACGACGGCGGCCACCGGCGCCATGGCGGACACCGGCAGCAACGTCGGTGCTCCGTGGGCCGTCACAGGACTGGCGGGCGTCGTCCTCGCCGGCGTCGCCGCGGTCCTCGTCCTCGTGCGCGTCCGCTCGCGTGCGCGCACGTCCCCGCGTCACGCCCGCTGATCCCCGGCCGCCACGGGTTCCACCGGCCCGCCCATGGCTGCCGGCGGTCACCGTCCTACGATGACTCCGCTGCCACGGTGTGAGCGGGCTTCGTACCCGCGTGAGGTCGAAGGGAGACCCGATGCCAAGGCATGCCGCGCCCGCGGCCGACGTGATAGCCGCGGCTCGGGCCGGCGATCGCGGCGCCCTGGAAGAGCTCAGCTCCCGGACCCTTCCGCTGGTCTACAGCGTCGCGGCGCGTGCGCACCCGTACCGCGACGACGTCGACGACATCGTCCAGGAGACGATGATGCGCGTCCTGCGCGGCATCGGGGGACTGGAGCGCCCGGAGGCGTTCCGGTCCTGGGTGATCACCATCACCGTGAACGAGGTCCGCGACCACCTCCGCAGGCGCGGCAGGAGGGAGACGACGGGAGCGGCGTTCGACGCGGCCGAGCACCGGCCCGACCCGGCCGCCGACTTCGCCGAGGGGGTCATCCTCGACCTGCGGCTGTCCGGGCAGCGCGAGGAGTCCGTGCGCGCGACCCGTTGGCTCGACGAGGACGACCGGGAACTGCTGTCACTGTGGTGGCTGGAGACGGCCGGCCGGCTCGCCCGGGCCGAGCTCGCGTCCGCTCTGGACATGACCGGCCATCAAGCGGCCGTACGCGTGCAACGCATGAAGGAGCGCCTGCACACCTCCCGCGTCATCGTCCGCGCCCTCGCGGCCAGGCCCGTATGCGGGGAGCTGACCCGGCTGACCGTGGACTGGAACGGGGCCCCCAGCGGCCTGTGGCGCAAACGCCTCGGCCGCCATGTGCGGCAGTGCCCGCGGTGCGTACGCCACGAGGAAGGCCTGCTGGCCCCGGAGGGACTGCTGGCGCCCCTGGCCCTGCTGCCCGTGCCGGCGGCACTGCTGACCTGGCGCCCGTGGCTGTCCGCGGGAACGCACGCGGCGGCGGCCGGCCATGCCGGCACCACGGCCACTCCAGGCGGCGCAGGGTCCGCGACGGCGGGGACGGCGGGGACGGCGGGGACGGCGGGGACCGCAGGGGCCGCAGGGATGAGCCTCACCGCGAAGGCCGTGGTGGCGGCGAGTGCGCTGCTCGCCGTGGGCGGTGGCGTGCTCGGGTACGCGGCCCCGTGGCCCGGACCTTCGGCGCGTCCGGCCACCGCCCCGACGGCTTCCGGCCGCCCGGCACCCGCGCCCTCGCTCACCGCATCCGCATCCGCATCCGCATCCGCATCCGCCTCGCCGTCCCGGCCGGCACCCGTACGGGGCTCGGCGATCCCGCATCCCTCGCCCCGGCCGCGGTACGGGTCCGTGGTCGACACCGTGGACAGCGCGCCCCCGCCGGACCGCCCGCCCGCCCCGTTGCCCCGCCGCCCGCAGACCACGGTGACGATGACGGGGCTCAAGAGACACCTGGACGGCTACCAGCTCGTCCACCGCGGGGACACCGTGGAACTGCGCGGGAAGGGCTACTTCACCGTCCACTGGGACGTGATGTACGGGCTGCGCCCCGGGCTGCTGACCATGCCCTCGTGGACCGGACTGCGAGGAAGGCTGTTCCACGTGGCCTCGGGCGGCGGCCACCGCATGGACGACCGTCAGCCGGGCGCGACCGCCGGCGGCACCTGGATGGGCAACCGGCAGCAAGGACTGATCGTGCTCCCGCCCGGCGCCCAGCAGATGTGGCAGAACGAGTACTACTACCTCGACGGCAGCGTCACACTCCACCTCAACGAAACCCAGGCCGACTACAACCTCGACGTCCTGCCCACCTCCTGGCAGGAGACGGCCGACGACATCGCCACTCCTGCGGCCCCGCACTCCGCCGACCGCGAACGGTACGGACTCGTGCGCGACACCGGCGGCGACGACGCCCCCGTACCGCAGTACACCACCCGCTCCACGCCGACCGACGCGGGCACCGTGCCCCAGCGCTCCGCCGTGTCCTGACCACGCACCCCGGCGTCGCGCCCGCGGAGAGAAATATCTGTTCCCGTGGAATGAGAAATAGGTGCGGGGTGCGCCGAGTATTCCTCGACCGTCCGGCGGAGCGGAATTGCTCACCGTGCAAGGTCGATCGCACCGTGCTACTGTCGAACTCGGTTGCAGGTGTGGTTGCCAGAAGGTTTTTCCGACGGCTGATCCTCACGGCGACACGGAATGCGCACAGGGCGTATTCCTGTACTCCGTCCCCAAGGAGAAACAACATGGCTACTGGCACCGTGAAGTGGTTCAACGCGGAAAAGGGCTTCGGCTTCATCGCGCAGGACGGCGGCGGCGCCGACGTCTTCGCCCACTACTCGAACATCGCCACGCAGGGCTTCCGTGAACTCCTGGAAGGCCAGAAGGTGTCGTTCGACATCGCGCAGGGCCAGAAGGGCCCGACAGCCGAGAACATCGTTCCCGCCTGACGCACCGGCGCTGACGCAGTACTTCGCAGCTGGGGCCCGCACCTGGAGGTGCGGGCCCCAGCTCGTTCGCTTCCCAGAGTGATTTCCCTGGCCTTTTCGGCCCGTTCTCGCGATTCTCTGCGCCGCTCATTCTGCTGCGGAAATTCCTTGATGGGTAGCGACCGCAACCGGGTCGGGCAGGACCCTCGCCTTCGGCCTCGCCGTACTGCGATGCAGATTCGACACCTCCACCCCACACGGAGGCCTTCGCCGCGATCAAGCCGGGCCGGCATTGACAACGCTCGTGAGGCCCAGGGCCGTATCGGCGGCGTCTACGGTGGCGGTGTGGGACGCTGTCTGAACGCGCCGTCGCCGGCAGCGTCGCTGCCGTGCCGGTCGAGGCGGTCGACTGCTTGCTCGCTCCATGCCCGGATCACTGATGCCTGCTCGGGGGTCAGAGAGTCGAGGAAGTGGCGGCGGATGTTGCCGCCGTGCACGAGGACGGCATTCTGGGCGGCGCGGCGACCCTCGGCGGTCAGCCCGATCCCCGCGCGGCGACCATCGGCCCCGTACCGAGTGCGCTGGACGAAGCCGCGCTTCTCCATGCGCGTCAGCTGATGCGAGACGCGGCTCTTGTCCCAGTCGAGCGACTCGGAAAGCTCGCCGACACGCATCTCGCGGCCGGCGGCCTGCCACAGCGTCACCAGCACGCTGAACTCGGCCTTCGAGATGTCGCAGTCACGCTGTAGACCGCGCTCCAGCTCCCTGGTGAGCAGGCGCTGGGCGCGCATCCAGGTATCCCAGAACTCCCACTCCTCGGGTTCCAGCGATCGAGTCTCCGTCATGTCGCCGAGGATACCGCGACCAGCAGAGTTGTCACATCAAGTCTCTCCGACCTAGAGTTGACGTGACAACTATCTGGGAAGGAAGACCATGCCGCTTCGCATCGCAGTCATCCTCGGAAGCACCCGCCCCGGACGCCGCGGCGACCAGATCGCCGCCTGGGCACTGGAGGCCGCCCGTGCCCACGGTGGAGCCGACTACGAACTCATCGACCTCGCCGACCACGACCTCGGCAACCTCGACGAACCCGGCAACCCGAACGTCCAGCAGTATCAGCACGACCACACCCGCGCCTGGGGCGCACTCATCGACAGCTTCGATGGCTACGTCTTCCTCGTCCCCGAGTACAACCACTCCTTCCCCGGAGCCCTGAAGAACGCCCTGGACTACGTCTACCGGGAGTGGAACGACAAGGCCGCCGGGATCATCAGCTACGGCGGCTGGGTCGCCGGGGCCCGGGCAGCCGAGGCGCTGCGGCTCGTCCTCGCCGAACTCCAGGTGGCCACGGTCCGCGCCCAGCCCACCATCTCGACACACCCCTCGTTCCACACCGGCACCTTCGTCCCCCAGGAGGGCCTCGACACCGCCGTAGGCGACATGCTCGACCAGGTGATCGCCTGGTCCGGCGCCCTGCGCGGGGTGCGCCAGGCCAGGACGCAGACGCCCACGGCCGCATGAGGACCCAGGACGGCATGCCGCACCCCGCTCCCGGGACCGCGGTCGAGAACATCGAAGGGCAGGGCCCCGGGGGGAGGGTGACGACATGACCGTCGAGGTGGCTCCGGCCGTCATGGCGAGGGCCCGGGTCGAGAACCTGACCGTGTACGGTCGGGTTTCGCCTGAACCCCTCACGGGTGCGGCCGTGCGACCGTGACCACCGGCCGCCGCCGCTACCCCGCCAAGCAGGTGGGGCAGGTCATCACGCGCCGGCCGGCAGTGCCGCGGAGGTGGCGCCTCACCGGTCGAATCACCGGTCGCATCACTGGTCGAAGTGGATGAGATCTCCCACGGTCCACGCGCTGACGTCCTTGATCGCGACCCGGTACATGCCACCCGTCTCCGGGATCCCGAGGCTGCCCTGCAGGATCCGGGCGAGATGGAAGTGCAGATGCGTGGGCGCCTCGCCACGACCGGACCGGTTCCCTCGCGGACCGCGCGCAAAGATGTCCGAGAACGGGCCGAGACGGTCCGAGTCCTTCAGGACCTCCGCCACCCGCTCCCGCCACACGGCCTCGGGAGCCAGCCGGCCGGTGATGACGGCGCCGCCGACGACCACGGTCAGCGACATCTGATTGCTTCGCTCGGACTCCACCGCGGCCGAGATGGCGACGAGCAACTCATCAGGGTTCGACATGACAGCAGAGCTTATGCGGCCCACCCCTGCCCGGTACCCCTGTGGGGCAGAAGTGGCAGCTGAAGTGGCCGCGCGCACGACGGGCAGGCGGCTTCCGCCCACCGGTGAGGGCTGCCCGCGCAGGATTCTTCCTCCATCGGAAGGGTGAAACCTTCTCTTGCTGGAGTAGATTTTCGCTCCTGACGTGGGTACGCTTCTTCTCGTAGACACGGTCGACGAGACCCGCCAGACACGAACTGGCGGGTGGCTGAATACGAAGTGCTCTGGCCGGTGCGGCTCTCGAACCACGAGAGCCGCACCGGGCGGCAGACGCCATCAGGATCGCCCGGCCCGAGGAACACCCCGGATCGGGTACCGCAAGACCCCGGAAGGGAGGGTGGTCCCCGGTCAAGCAGTTGCGATCCCCCCGCACCCCCCTCTGTCGAGCCGGGTAGCGGAAACAGAAGGTCGGCACAGCAGTAGGGCCGACTGATGGTGTTCAATTTCCTTTCTGCGTTCTGCGTTCTGCGGAGCGTTTCTCAGATGATCGGTGGGCGTCCGAGTCGCGTGAGGTGCCAGACCGTGCGCCAGC